>JAQXNP010000001.1 GCA_029098065.1 Clostridiales bacterium
CGCCCGGGAAGGCCAGCACATTGTTGATCTGATTGGGGAAGTCGCTCCGCCCGGTGCCTACCACCGCCGCGCCGGCCTCCAGCGCCGCGTCGGGCATGATCTCCGGGATGGGGTTGGCCATGGGGAAGAGAACGGCGCCGGGAGCCATGGAACGCACCATGTCGGGGGTCACCAGGTTGGGGGCGGAGACGCCCACAAACACGTCGGCCCCCTTCAGGGCCTCCGCCAGTCCCCCCTCGGTCACGGCGGGACGGCTCAGACTGGCCAGCTCGGCCAGATAGGGGTCGTCCTTCAGGTCGGGGCGGCCGGGGCGGACCACACCGTGGATATCGCAGAGGGTGGCCTGCCGCAGTCCCATGGAGTGGAGAAGCTTGAAGATGGCCGTCCCGGCCGCACCCGCCCCGGAGAAGACCGCCTTGACCGTCCGGATGTCCTTGCCCACCACCTTCAGGGCGTTGCTGAGGGCGGCGGCCACCACGATGGCGGTGCCGTGCTGATCGTCGTGGAACACGGGAATGTCACAGACCTCCCGGAGCCGCTTTTCCACCTCGAAACACCGGGGGGCGGAGATATCTTCCAGATTGATGCCGCCGAAGGAGGGGGCCATGAGCCGCACCGCCTCCACGATGTCCTCCACCTGCTGGGAGGCCAGGCAGATGGGTACGGCATCCACCCCGCCGAAGGATTTGAAGAGGACACATTTGCCCTCCATGACCGGCATCCCGGCCTCGGGGCCGATATTGCCCAGCCCCAGCACCGCTGAGCCGTCGGTGACCACGGCCACGGTGTTGGACCGTCCGGTGAGCTTCCACACCTCCTGGGGGTGCGCCTTGATCTCCAGACAGGGGGCGGCCACGCCGGGGGTGTAGGCCAGAGACAGGGCGTCCCGGCCGTCCACCTTCATTTTGGGGGCGGTCTCGATTTTTCCATGCCACTGATAGTGGAGCCTGAGGGCTTCGGCGGCGTAATCCATGAGTGATCTCTCCTTTTGATGCTTTGTGACTGCCATTATACTACACAATTCCGCAAAGGTGTGATATAATTTTCTCAAACAGAAGAAATGGGGGCTTCGGATATGGATACCATGGTCATCGGCATCGCGGGGGGCACCGGTTCCGGCAAGACCACGCTGACAGAGCGGCTGAAGGCGTATTTCGGAGACGACGTCTCGGTGGTCTATCACGACAATTATTATAAAGCCCATGACGATATGCCCTATGAGGAACGATGCAAACTCAATTACGATCATCCGGACTCCTTTGACACCCGGCTTTTTCTCCGGGATCTGAGGGCGCTCCGGGCGGGAGAGACCATTTACAGCCCCACCTACGACTACACGGTCCACAACCGCGCGGATAAAACGGTGGAGGTCCGCCCCGCCAAAGTGGTCATCGTGGAGGGGATCCTCATTTTTGAAAACCCCGATATCCGGTCACTGATGGACATCAAAATTTTTGTGGACACCGATGCCGATGTGCGGATCCTCCGCCGGCTGGTTCGGGACGTAAAGGAGCGGGGACGCACTCTGGACTCGGTGGTGGACCAGTATCTCACCACGGTCAAGCCCATGCACGACGCCTTCGTGGAGCCTTCCAAGAAGTATGCTGACATCATTGTCCCCGAGGGAGGGCGCAACAATGTGGCCCTGGACATGATCATTGAACGCATCCGGGTCCATGTGGGCCGGTAGCGAAAAGAACATCCCCCGTCCTCTGTGGGACGGGGGATGTTTTTATTGTTCGGCGCCGAATTTCCGAATAATCCGGAGCGCCGCGTTCATCTCGGCGGCGTTCAGGCTGGCCTGAGGCCGAAGGTTGCCCGCGGCGTCAGGGAGAAGGTACTGCCTGACCACATTCCACATGAGGGCCTCGGCCGCCCAGGGGGAACCGTCGGCGGCATCGGTGTAAGGAAGGGCCGCCGCCCAGTCGCCGGAGGGCCCCTGCCCCCGATACCGGTCAAACCGGAGGAACATGAGCAGAGCCTGTTCCCGGGTTACAGGCGCATCGGGCTGAAACAGCCCGCCGCTGCCCAGAATGATGCCGGACTGGACGGCCCAGACGGCGGCGGAACTGTTTTGAGGCATATCGGAGAACGTGAATCCGCCGGCGGTGACGGCGGGCCGGCCGGCTTCTTCATAGAGCGCCTCGGCCAGCTCCAGACGGGTCACCGAAGCCATGGCCTCCTGGCTGGTGGAGCCCACCATGGTCCAGCGGCTCTTGGCAGTGGGAGGGGTCAGCTCCCGCCCCCGGGCGGTCATGGCCCGGATGTACTCGGACAGAATGAGGGTCACCGAACCGCCGTCGGAGGAAAAGTCGTCGGAGACAGAGGCGTCCCACAGAATCTGATTGCTCTCCAGATTGATCCCGGTGACAGCATACCAGCCGTAGGGATCATTCTGGGCGGTGGTGGACAGAAGCTGAGAACTCACCGCCACCCGGAAGATCTGCCCCTCGTTCACCGGCTTGCCGTCATAGATGAGGCTGGCAACCCGGACCCCTTCCGGGTTGCCCAGGTATATGTTGTAGCTGATGCCATAGACCTGAGCGATCTGACTGCTGCCCACGATATAGCCGCTGCTGTCCACGGAATACTGGGTGGCACAGGCTTCCAGCCATTTGCGAATCTGTTCTCCCGTCATTTCGATCAGGTAGAGCGTATCCCCGTCCCTGCCGTAAATGGACCAGCAGTCCCGGAGGGTCACGGTGCCGTGTCCGCGGCTGTCCAGAAGGCTGGAGACGGAAAAACCCTCCGCGGCCGCGGGAACCGCAATGGAGACCTGGGCTCCGGAGGCCCAGAGCTGGGCCTCGTGGAGCAGATTCATTGTGTCGTTCTGAATCAGGGAGAGGCTGGTCACATCGTCCCACTGGCCGGACAGACTGCCCAGATCAATGTCCAGAAGGCTGTCCTCTCGGCCGTAATAGGGAGCCATCAGAGCAGACAGGCCGGGGTCATCCTCGCAGCCGGCCAGATCCAGGCACTGGCTTTTTCCCAGAGAGAAGGTGCCGTCCCGCCGGATGGTGAGACTGGTTTTGGTCAAAGCGCTCCCCCCGGGGCAGACCACGCTCACCTGTTTGCCCGCGGTGTTCCGGAACGCGGTCACGCCGGCGGATTCCCCGCTGGCAAGGATCAGATCGATCCCCTCAGTATGGCTGGCCAGCCAGGCGGCCTGACTGGACGGATCAAAGACATCACTGCTGCCCAGCCCGGAATGGAGGGCGGCGATGACGAAGTCACAACCCTCGTCCTCCCGTAGTTCTTTCTGCCAGCGGTGAGTCCACTCGTAGACGTAAGAGCCCGCGTCGTTTTCGCTGCTGGACAGGGCGGCGCCTTCGTAGCGGATCACGGGCGCGCTGGCGGGGAGATCGGCGTTCCCAAAACCCAGGATGCCCACTCGGAAGACTTTGCCGCCCACAGTGTAGGAGAGGATCTTGTAGGGCTTGAACACAGGTTCCTGAGCAGCCGCGTCCAGATAATTGGCGCACAGGACATCCACAGGTGATCCGGCCGCCCTGGCGCTGTCCTCGGACAGGAATTCCCACAGCGCCTGACCGGGCTCCCGGTTCAGGGATAACTCACGCCGGCCGGGAATCAGGGCGTCATAATCCAGATAACGCAGGCAGACGGCGGCCGGGTCGTATCCCTCGCTGCTCTGCCCGGCGGCATAACCGGACAGGGCCCCGGAGGATACGGCATTGCCCAGGTCCAGCAGAATGGACTCATCCGCGGCGGAGCGCTCCTCCGACAGGGCGGCGGCGGCCTTCAGGTAGCTGACGGGGACGGCCTCCTCCGTGAGAGGGTCCTGACTGTAAGTCCTGCCGTCCATGCCGCCGGTGGAGAAGATCTGCAGCGTGATCTGGCTGGGGCTGACACCGGCTGCGGCGGGACAGGCCAGGCCCAGAGACAGGATCAGCGCCAGAGCGCCGGATTGAATTCGATGAAAAAGACGCATAAGCAATTGCCTCGCTTTGGGTCCGAAAGGTGGAAAGTGAAAACAGGTCAGATCTTTTTCCCGGAATGCCCACGGCACAGAGCCCGCACCCGGAAGGCCGGGGGATTCCGGGCGGGAAGGCTCCATTCAGGCGCAGGGTTTTACGGGGTTCGCGCAAAACCGTGCATATTCCACCGGCGGGGTGTGCCCAACGGATGGAAGTATACGGCTGCGCCGCGTGAATAAAGTCGTTTCCCGGTTGATTCGGCAGATATTATTATAAGGGAACCGATGAAAAAAGGCAATATGAAAGCAAGGCCTCCGTGGGAAAAATCCCGGGAGTCCGAACGGTTCCGGGAGCGGAAAAGGAAAAAGCGCCCCCGGGATCGGATGGTCCCGGGGGCGCTTGAAAAATCATGGCGGAGCTCAGCCGCGGCACAGGGCGGCGGCGGTTTTGGCGGCCAGGGCGGCGTTGTTGAACACCAGCTGGATGTTGGAGTCCAGGGAGTCCCCGCCGGTGATATCCTTGATCCGGGCCAGCAGGAAGGGCGTGGTCTCCTTGCCGTGGATGCCCTGGGCCTTGGCCTCGGCCACGGCCTCGTCGATCGCCTGGTTGATGACATCGGGATCCATGGAGTACTCCTCCGGGATGGGATTGGTCACCAGCATGCCGCCGCCCAGCCCCAACTCGTTCTGGACCCGGAAGGCGTGGGCCAGCTCCTCGGGGGTGTCGATCTCGTAATCCACGCTGAAACCGCTCTTCCGGGTGTAGAAGGCGGGCAGCTCCTTGGTGCCGTAGCCGATGACAGGCACGCCGTGGGTCTCCAGATACTCCAGAGTCAGGCCCTGGTCCAGGATGGATTTGGCCCCGGCGCACACCACCATGACGGGGGTGTGGGCCAGCTCCTCCAGATCGGCGGAGATATCCATGGTGGTCTCCGCACCCCGGTGGACGCCGCCGATGCCGCCGGTGGCGAAGATCTGGATGCCGGCCATGTGGGCGATGATCATGGTGGTGGTGACGGTGGTGGCGCCGTCAGCGCCCCGGGACACAAGGACGGCCAGATCCCGGCGAGAGGCCTTGTTGACCCTGGTACCCTCTTTGCCCAGATACTCGATGTCCTCTTTGGAGCAGCCGGCCTTCAGCCGCCCGCCGATGATGGCGATGGTGGCGGGGACGGCGCCGTTGTCCCGGATGATCTGCTCCACCTTGAGGGCGGTTTCCACGTTCTGGGGATAGGGCATCCCGTGGGAGATGATGGTGGACTCCAGCGCCACTACGGGCTTGTTGTGGGCGATGGCCTCGGCCACCTCAGGGGCGATGTCCAGATACTGATTGAGATTCATGTGAGTGACCTCCTGTTTGAAACGGAATGGGTGTATATCATTCTTTGGAAAAGACGGCGGATGATGTCTGAGCGGCCCTCTGCCGTACCGCCTGGGCGCTCAGTTCCGGGTTAATGGTCTCCGCCCCCTCCAGGGCGATGGCGGCAGCGGCCTGGGCCAGCCGGGCGGTATCGTTCAGATCGGTGCCTTCCAGATAGGCCCAGGTCAGGGCGGCCATAAAGGCGTCCCCGGCCCCGGTGGCGTTGACCATGCGGGCGGGGAGGCAGGGGAGACGGAGGGCGGAATTGTGGTCGGCGGCATAGACTCCGTCCCGGCCCAGGGAGATGAACACCCGGCGGAGACCGGTGTCCAGCAGGGCCTGGGCCGCCCGCTCCAGACTGGCGGCGTCGGTGATTTTTATTCCGGAGAGGAGTTCGGCTTCCATGCGGTTGGGCTTCAGGGTGTGCAGCCTGCCCAGAACGGGCCTCAGCTTCACCGCCTTGGCGGTGGACACCGGGTCGGCAAAGATGGGCACCGTTATATTCTCCGCCAGCCAGGTGAGGGATTCGGCGGGAATATTGGTGTCGGTGACAATGACCTGGGCGTTATCCAGCAGAGCCCGGCGGGACTGAAGATAGGCGGGGGTGACGTGGTCGTAGATATCCATGTCGCTCACCGCCAGGGCCATGTCCCCGTCCGGTCCGGAGAGGAACAGATAGGTGGAGGTGGCTCCGCCGGGAACGGTGAGGGCCTGGGAGATGTCGATGCCCAGCTCTCCGCAGGAGGCGGCGATCTTCTGGGCATAGAGGTCATCCCCAAAGGCGGTGAGCATCCGCACATCCGCCCCCAGCAGGGCCAGATTGTGGGCGATGTTCCGCCCCACGCCGCCCAGGGACATCCGGACCTTTCCGGGATTGGAGTCAGCGGCCACCAGCGGGGCGGCGGAGCGGCCCCCAATGTCCATATTTGCCCCGCCCACGACAGCGGCGTAGCTGGGACTGCGGAGGACATATCCCTTGCCGGCGATATAGCCCTTCTTCATCAGGTTGGAAATATGGACCGCCACCGACGAGCGGGTGATGCCCGCGCGGTCGGCCAGCTCCTGCTGAGAAATGAGGGGGTCTTCCGCAATCCAGTTGAGAATCTCCCGCTCCCGCTGGGTCATGGCACTCCCTCCTTCCTAATGAAAAGTTTATTAATTAAGCATGTGCTTAGTATACCCGGAGAAATGGCCGCTGTCAATGAAAAAAGAGAAAAACCGGGGAACAAATTTTTCCGCCCGACGTCTAACGGGACAAAAGGAGGTTGATGGACGTGAAACGGAGGTACTTTTTGACGGCTGTTCTGACCCTGGCGCTGCTGGCGGGCTGCGGCCAGGGAGACGGGGCGGCGGGCGCCTCTCCTGATCCGGCGGAAGCGGACGGCGGAGTCCGGACTTCGGAAGGGGCGGAGGAGACCCTGCTCGTTGCGTGCGAGACCCCCGCCTATGTGACCTGCCGCATCGCGGATGGGGCGGAAACGGGAGACCTGCTGCTGGCCGAACTGGATTATACCTTGTACGGGGGGCACGACGGCTCCCATGACGGAAAGAGCGTCTATCGCCTTACGGTCGGAGACAATATTCCGGTCTATCTGGATGGGGAGGAGGCCTCCGCCGCCGATCTGAGGGATGGGATGCCGGTGGAGATCGCCTTTAACGGCGCTATGGCGGAGACCTTTCCCGCCCAGCTGGGTGAGGTCTACTCCCTCTCCGCCTGTTCCGTCGGTACCCGCCAGAGTCCCGGCGGTTCTTTCTATGACCTGTGCGGGTTCTATCTCCGGGTGCTGGACGACCTGTGGAATGTGGATTCCGGGCTGAACAGCCGCATCTCCACGGCCGGGCTGGACCTGTCCCGGGCACCGGGTGATCTCCTGGACAGTGAGAAGGCGGCCATCGCCTGGCGCTTCGGGGAACTCCACGATGTGGAGGTGGTCACCGGCACCTTTGACGAGCTGGCGGAACAGGGTTGCTTTACCCGAGTGGCTTCGGGAAAGGTCCCGGAGGGAGGGGAGAACCCCATCTATGAGTGGGAGGACGGCTGCCTGTTCTCCATCATGGCCAGCGACGGCCACGAGGGGGAAATGTATTCCCTTCCCGTCCTGTTTTTTGACGCGCAGAAGTGGCGCAGCGGCACCGGGGCCTATTATTTTTGCGGCTGCTCCGCCGTCTGGCCCGAATCCGGCACCTGGTCGGGCTACACCGTGGGCAGCGAGGCGATTTCCTGAACCGTTGGGACGAATGATAAAAACCGGGATATCTTCTCAAAAAGAGATCCCGGTTTATCGTTATTCCTTTGACTGGCCGTCCTCCGTCTGATCTGACGGGGAGTTCTCTGCCGGCTTTGGGGGCTCCACCGGCTGGCTGACGATGTGGACGCTTTTGGCCGGAGGCTCATCCCCGGCGGGGGGCTGAGCGGGCGCGGGGGCCTTGGGAGGCAGACCGTAGTTGTCCGCCGTCTCCGGGTCCCTTCCCTCCAGAATGGCCATCATCTCCTGTCCGGTGATGGTCTCCTTGCGGATCAGGTAAGCGGCCACCTTGTCCAGCATTTCCCGGTCGTCCTCCAGCATCCGCTTGGCATCGGCATGGCACTGCTCCAGGATGGCCTTGACCTCCTGATCCACCACGGCGGCGGTGTCCTGGGCGCAGTTGAGGCCCATGGTCCCGTCCAGATACTGGTTCTGCACCGTGGCCAGTCCCATGACGCCGAACTTCTCGCTCATGCCGAACATGGTGACCATTTTCCGGGCCAGGTCGGTGGCCCGCTCAATGTCGTTGGAGGCGCCGGAGGTCATGGTGTGGAAAACCACTTCCTCGGCGCTGCGGCCGCCCAGCAGGGTGCGGATCTCGGTCAGGAGATCCTCCCGGGTCATGAGATACTTTTCCTCCTCGGGCAGCTGCATGGTGTAGCCCAGCGCGCCCATGGTGTGGGGGACGATGGTGATCTTGCTCACCGGCTGGGCGTTCTTCTGCCGGGCGGCCACCAGGGCGTGTCCCACCTCGTGATAGGCGGTCATGCGCTTTTCCTGCTCGGTGAGGACGGTGCCCTTCTTCTCGCTGCCCGCGATGACCAGCTCGAAGGAAACCAGCAGATCCTCCTGATTCACCGCCTTGCGGCCCTTCCGGACGGCCCGGAGGGCGGCCTCGTTGACCAGGTTGGCCAGGTCGGCGCCCACGCAGCCGGCGGTGGCCTGAGCGATCTTTTCCAGATTCACGTCCTCACTGAGGCGGATGTTCCGGGTGTGGACCTGAAGGGTGGCCAGACGGCCGGCCAGATTGGGCCGGTCCACAGTGATGCGCCGGTCGAACCGGCCGGGCCGCAGCAGAGCCTTGTCCAGTAACTCGGGCCGGTTGGTGGCGGCCAGAAGGATGACGCCCTTGGTGGGGTCAAAGCCGTCCATCTCAGCCAGCAGCTGATTCAGGGTCTGCTCCCGCTCATCGTTGCCGCCCAGCCGGTTGTCACGGCTCTTGCCGATGGTGTCGATCTCGTCAATGAAGACGATGCAGGGGGCCATTTTGCTGGCCTCCTTGAAGAGGTCCCGGACCCGGGAGGCACCCACGCCCACGAACATCTCCACGAAATCGGAGCCGGAGATGGAGAAGAAGGGGACGTTGGCCTCACCGGCCACAGCCTTGGCCAGCAGAGTCTTGCCGGTGCCCGGCGGGCCCACCAGAAGAGCGCCCTTGGGCAGCTTGGCGCCGATCTCCGTGTATTTCTGCGGGTTGTGAAGGAAGTCGATGATCTCGGTGAGGGACTCCTTGGCCTCGTCCTGTCCGGCCACGTCTCGGAAGGTGACTCCGGTCTTTTTCTCCACATAGACCTTGGCGTTGGCCTTGCCCACGCCGCCGATTCCGCCCATCTTGGAGGACATGGACCGGAAGAGGAGCATCATCAGACCCACCATCAGCAGGGTGGGCAGGATATAGGCCGCCAGGAAGGAGACAATGGGGGAGAGGGGCTCCACATACTCCGGGCCGTACTGATGAACA
>JAQXNP010000002.1 GCA_029098065.1 Clostridiales bacterium
GTATAGCCCAGGATGCCCTTCAGCTCGCCCTCGGAGGCGGCCTTCATGGCGGCGCAGATCTCGTCGTACTTGGCGGGCTTGGCCAGGTTCACGGTCAGATCCACCACGGAGACGTCCAGGGTGGGGACACGCATGGACATGCCGGTGAGCTTGCCGTTGAGGGAGGGAATGACCTTGCCAACGGCCTTGGCGGCGCCGGTGGAGGAGGGGATGATGTTGCCGGAAGCGGCACGGCCGCCCCGCCAGTCCTTCAGAGAGGGACCGTCAACGGTCTTCTGGGTGGCGGTGGTGGAGTGAACGGTGGTCATCAGGCCGTCGGTGATGCCGAAGTTGTCGTTGAGGACCTTGGCGATGGGGGCCAGGCAGTTGGTGGTGCAGGAGGCGTTGGACACGAACTGCATGTCGGGGGTGTAGGCGTCCAGGTTGACACCGCAGACGAACATGGGGGTGTCGTCCTTGGAGGGAGCGGACATGATGACCTTCTTGGCGCCGGCTTCGATGTGGGCCTGGGCCTTCTCCTTGGTCAGGAACAGTCCGGTGGACTCCACCACATACTCAGCGCCGATCTGGCCCCAGGGGATGTTCTTGGGATCGCGCTCGGCATAGACGGGGATCTCCCTGCCGTTGACGATGATGGCGTTCTCCGTGGCGGAGACCTCGCCGTCAAAATGGCCGTGCATGGTATCATACTTCAGCATATAGGCCAGATAGTCGGCGGGGCACAGGTCGTTGATGCCCACGATCTCGATCTCGGGGTGATTCACGCTGGCGCGGAAAACCATACGGCCGATGCGGCCAAAGCCATTGATGCCAACTTTGATGCTCATAAATTTTTCGCTCCTTTGTCAGATATTTAACGAAACCCATCCAAGTATGATTATAGCCCAATTCCGGAGAATATGAAAGGGGGAAACCCGTTTTTTCGAAAAAAATTTTCCGTCTGCCGGAGGGGGACGGATTTTCACCCACAGACTGATCTTTTTCGGCAAAACACTTGAGACGGAAACCAGATTTTGTTATACTGCCAGTGAGTGGGTCTGTGCAAGATAGGGATGAACAGGAGGGCATGGGAGATGGACGCCAAACAGACGGAAAAACTGGTGAGAGGGCTGCGGGGCAGTGCCAATGACCTGCTGGCGGCGGCGCAGCTCTTGGCTCCTCTGGCGGAACAGAGCGGCGGGAAGGAGAAGGGCTATCTGGCCATTTTGAACCGGGGACTCTATCGCATGATACGGATCATCGACCATCTGGAACTGGCGGAGGGGGAGGACCCTTTCTGCGCGCCCGAACTGCTGGACCTGGCCGGCCTGTGCCGGGAGGTGAGCCGGGAGGTGGAGGGGTTGGCCAGAGGGCTCCGGGTGGAATACCGGTGCGAGCTGGAACAGGACAGCCTGCTCACCGAAGCGGATGACCTCCTGCTGGAGAAAGCGATTCTGAACATGGTGGCCAATGCCGCCGAGGCGGCCAGTCCGGGGGGCCATGTGAGCCTCCGAATGGGCCGCCGGGGAGATCTGGCCATGATATGGGTGAAAGACGACGGCCCCGGCATCACCGCACCGGAACCGGACGCCGATCCCTTCCTCAAGCGGAAAGGCGGGATCGGCCTGGGCCTGCCGCTGGTCCGGCGGGTGGCCGCCCTCCACGGCGGCACGCTGATGCTGGAGAATGAAGAAAGGGGAGGGACCACAGCGGTCCTGTCCATTCCCATCCGGAACAGCGGAGAGGTGCTGAAATCCCCGCTGGTGGACCGTACCGGCGGTTTTTCCCAGACCCTGGTGGAGCTGTCCGAGCTGCTTCCCGCGCAGTATTTTGGGCCGAATGATGTGAACTGAAGGAAAGGGCTTCCCGCCTCGGGCAGGCGGGGGCCCTTTCCTGTTTCACCATGCTTGACGATGGAACAGGTTCGTGAGATAATAATAAAATACTTTGCTTATTTTTCCTGCATGGGCAATTTTTGAGGGAGGGATCCTTTTGACGGAGTTTCTGCTGCGGAGATTTGTCAAGGACTACCAGGATGTGAAAGACCCGGCGGTCCGGGAGCGGTACGGCACCCTCTCCGGGATGACCGGCATTCTGCTGAATCTGCTGCTTTCGATGGGAAAGTTTATCGCCGGAGTCATCACCGGGGCGGTCTCGGTGACGGCGGACGCCTTCAACAATCTGTCTGACGCGGCCTCTTCCCTGGTGACGCTGGTGGGATTCCGCCTGGCGGGGCAGGAGGCCGACGCGGACCATCCCTTTGGACACGGCCGGATGGAGTATCTGGCGGGACTGGCCGTGTCGGTGGCGATCCTGCTGGTCGGTGTGGAGTTGGCCAAAGGAGCCATTGGGAAGATTCTGCATCCTGAGGCGGTGGCGTTCTCTGTGCTGTCGGCCGGGATTCTGGCCTGCTCCATCCTGGTGAAGCTGTGGATGTACTGCTTCAATAAAAACCTGAGCCGCCGCATCGACTCGGCGGCCATGGCGGCCACTGCCGCCGACTCCCTCTCCGACTGCGTGGCTACCAGCGCGGTGCTGCTGGGACTGCTGGTGGGGCATTTTGCCCACGTATCCATCGACGGCTGGGTGGGCGTTGTCGTGTCCGCCTTCGTTCTCCGGGCCGGCTGGGAGGCCGCGAAGGACACGGTGAGTCCCCTCCTGGGCCAGGCCCCCGACCCCGCTCTAGTGGAAGGTATTCAGAAGACAGTGCTGGCCCACCCGGAAGTGGTTGGGATCCATGACCTGGTGGTCCATGACTACGGCCCCGGCCATATCATGGTGACCCTTCACGCCGAAGTCTCCCTCCACGCCGACATTGCGGAGACCCATGATGTCATCGACAATATTGAACGGGAACTGGGACAGAAGTACCATCTTCAGGCCACCATACATATGGATCCCATTGCCACCGATGACGAGCGGGTAAACGCCCGGAAGGAGGAGATGCTGGAACTGTCCCATCAGATCGACCCGGGGATCACCATCCACGATTTCCGGATGACGGAGGGGCCCACACACACCAACCTCATTTTCGATATGGTGGTGCCCAGAAGCTGCAAGTTTACCGATGACCAGGTGAAGCAGGAGATGGCCCGGATGGCCCGGGGAAAAAATGAACGCTACATGACGGTGATCCAGGTGGATCACTCCTATGTGGATTGAGAAAAAACGGCACTGTTTTCCGTAAAGTTCACATTTCATTCATCGAAAAAGGTTCTGTTTCGATATAATGAGCAGGAATACAAAGGGGGAAGGATTCATGGCACAGAAGATCCTGATCGTGGAGGATGACGGCAATATTGCCGAGCTTCTCCATCTATATCTGGAAAAAGAGGGTTATGAGACCCGGACCGCGCCGGACGGGGGCAAGGCGGTGGAACTGTTTCGCTCCTTCCAGCCTGACCTGGTGCTGCTGGATATCATGCTGCCGGTGATGGACGGCTGGTCTGTGCTGAAGAAGATCCGCGCCGAGAGCAGGACCCCGGTCATTATGCTCACCGCCAAGGGGGAGACCGTCGATAAGGTCACCGGTCTGGAGCAGGGGGCGGACGACTACATTGTCAAGCCCTTTGAGACCAAAGAGGTCCTGGCCCGCATCCACGCCGTCCTCCGCCGCACGATGGGAGAAGGTGAGGGGAACGGGGAAAAGAAG
>JAQXNP010000003.1 GCA_029098065.1 Clostridiales bacterium
CAGGTGCGGGAGATGGTGCCCAACAGGTCGTCCGCCTCCCAGCCGTCCAGCTCATAACGGGGAACCTGCATGGCCTCCAACACTTCTTTCAGCACCGGCATCTGCTGGGCCAGTTCCTCCGGCATGGGATGGCGGGTGGCCTTGTACCCTTCATAGGCCAGATGACGGAAGGTGGGCGCTTTCCGGTCAAAGGTGACGCACAGGGCGTCCGGCGCCTCCTCATCCAGCAGCTTGAACAGAATATTCAAAAAACCGTAGACGGCGTTGGTGGGGGTGCCGTCCCGGGTGGACAGGGGCCGCACCCCGTAGAAGGCGCGGTTGATGATGGAATTGCCGTCGATCACCATGAGCTTCATGGAAAGACCTCCCAATGGGCATAAAAACTTATGTTATAGTATATCAGCTTTCCCCCTCTCGGGCAAGAAAAACCGCCGCTTGTACCAGAGACGCTTCCGTGATATAATCAAAACCGCATCTGAAAACGAGGGAGATGGACGACATGAGGAGAAAAGACCGGGAGGTCACCGGCCTGGCCGAGCTCACAGATATTCTGGATCGATGCACCACGCTCCGCCTGGGACTCTCCAGAGACGGCAGTCCCTACATCGTACCGGTGTCTTTCGGATGGGAAATCCAGAACGGTATACTTGTTCTCTATTTCCACTCCGCCGGGGCGGGGGAAAAACACCGCCTGCTGTCCCAAAACGACCAGGTGACGGTGGAGGCCGACATTTTTCACCGCTATGAGGATCTCACCGCCCGATACGAGAGCTTCATGGGCCGGGGACAGGTCTCCCTCCTGTCCGGGCCGGAAAAGATCCACGCCCTGGAGCAGCTCAACCTCCACTGCGGTTTTTCCGATTATCCGGTGGAAAGCTGCGGCGATTTGAGCCGGACTGCGGTCTACCGGATTACAGTCACCGAGTGCACCGGAAAACGCAGTCTGGGCTGAACGGCTCACAGCCCCTCAGAGCCCCATCCGAAGAGATAGGGCTCTGGGGGGCTGTTGTTTTTACCGGCTTCTCACATAGCTCTCCACCGCGTCCCGCAGAAACCGGGCACAGCCGGGTACCTCCCGGTCATAATAGGCGGTAAAGCGTTCGTCCGACACATAAAGCTCCGCGATCCCGGCGTGTTTCTCCGGATCATATTTCCGCCCGCCGAAACACAGCCATCTGGCGTGGAGGGCTGCGATGCGCTGTCCCTCCACACCGGCGGGATCTTCCCCCGCCCGGACCGCGGCGGCCAGAGCAAAACGGATCTCTTCTCCCAGCCGCTCCCAATCCGCGTGCTCCTCCTCTCCCATGGAGAGAAAAGCGGCGTTTGATTCGTCCACAGCCCGGTCACCGTATTTCGACCGGACCTCTTTTCCATACATCTTCTCGTTCTTCTCCACCGCCTGTTTCTGAAAGGCGGCAAACTTCTCCCGATCTGTCATCGTGATTTCTCCTTTCGCTTCCCGTATGGTTTGTTCCACTGTCAGGATAAGCCCGTCCAACCGCTCCCGCCGCTTCTTCAATGCGGACAGATGGCTCTGCAGCGCCTTCTGCCGGTCAAATTCCGGGGCATCCAGAACGGCCCCGATCTGTTCCAGAGAAAATCCAAGCTCCCGATAAAACAGAATCTGCTGGAGACGGTCCACCTCCGGGCGGCCATAGATCCGGTAGCCTGCCTCTGTGGTCCGGCAGGGCCTCAGCAGCCCCAGGCTGTCGTACCACCGAAGCGTCCGTGGCGTCACCCCGGACAGTTCCGCCAGCGCTTTCACTGTGTATTCCATGGCACATCCCTCCTGACAAGAGCGAGTATAAGCTATGACGTTACGGCAGGGTCAAGAGAAATCTTTAAAAAAGAGACGGACCCGTCGGGTCCGTCTCTCTGTTTGCCTTATAATCAGGCCAGGGCTTTCTTGGCCACCTCGGTGAGCTGGGTGAAGGCGGCCTTGTCATTGACGGCCATCTCAGCCAGCATCTTGCGGTTGATGGCCACACCGGCCTTCTTCAGACCGTTGACAAAGGTGGAGTAATTCATGCCGTTCATCTTGCACCCGGCGGAGATGCGGGTGATCCACAGGGAGCGGAAATCACGCTTCTTCAGCCGACGGCCGGTGTAGGCGTACTGCAGGGACTTCATCACCTGCTCGTTGGCCATCTTGAAGTGCTTGGACTTGGCGCCCCAGTAACCCTTGGCCAGCTTCAGGACCTTATTTCTTCTCTTGCGCGTCATCATCGCGCCCTTAACTCTTGCCATAGTATTCGAAACCTCCTATTTTGAGTAAAACGTCAAATTATTTGTAAGGGATCATGCGCTTGACGGCGGCTTCATTGGTCTTGTCGGCGTAGGTGGTGCCGCGCAGAGCCCGCTTGAGCTTGGTGGTCTTGCCGTGGCCGTTGAGCAGGTGACGCTTCTTGGTCATGGCACGCTTGACCTTGCCGGTCTTGGTG
>JAQXNP010000004.1 GCA_029098065.1 Clostridiales bacterium
CATAGACGCCATGGGAGGCGACAACGCCCCCCGCTCCAACGTGGAGGGTGCGGTGGAGGCCGTCCGGGAGCTGGGGGTGGAGGCCGTCCTGGTGGGTCGGGGAGACGAAATCCTCTCCGTCCTGAAGGACCTGGGCTGTGACGCGCCGCCTCCGGGCATCGAAATTGTCCACACCTCCGAGGTGGTGACCATGGAGGACAATCCGGCGACGGCCTTTAAGGAGAAGAAGGACTCCTCCCTCACCGTGGGTCTGGAGCTGGTGAAGGAGGGGAAGGGAGACGCCTTTGTCTCCGCCGGGTCCACCGGGGCGCTGCTGTCAGCGGCCACGCTCCTCACCAAGCGGATCCGGGGGATCCGCCGGGCCGCTCTGGCGCCCCAGGTGCCCACCCCCAACGGCGGGGCGATCCTCATCGATGCCGGCGCCACCGCCGAGTGCACCCCGGAGTATCTGCTCCAGTACGCCTTTATGGGTTCCTACTACGCCGAGCATATCATGGGCCGTCCCGAGCCCCGGGTGGGTCTGCTGAACATCGGTGCCGAAGAGGGCAAGGGCACCGAGCTCCAGCGGGAGACCTATGCGCTGCTGAAAAAGGCGGGGGAAGAGGGCCGCATCCACTTTACCGGCAACGTGGAGGCCCGGGACGCCGTCCTGGGGGCGGTGGATGTCATCGTGTGTGACGGCTATTCAGGCAACATCTTCCTCAAGACTCTGGAGGGAACCGCGCTCTTCCTCTCCGGAGAACTCAAAAAGATGTTCAAGAAAAATCCGGCCACAAAGCTCTCGGCCCTGATGGTCTCCGGCGGGCTCAGGGACTTCAAAAAGATGATGGACTCCCGGGAGGTGGGCGGGACCCCCCTGCTGGGGATCTCCAAGGCGGTGATCAAGGCCCACGGCTCCTCGGACGCCTACGCCGTCAAGAACGCCATTGCCCAGGCAGCCCGTTTCGCCGGATCCGGCATCATTGAGAATATTACGGAGAATATCGATTACATGAAGCTGCCCGTCAGGCGGGGAGAGGAAAAAATTTGAGTTTGCTCTTGACAGCGTGGAAGAGAATGCCTATTATCGTGGATAGAGAAACTTGAGTGATAGGAGTTCGATGGAAATGATTTTTGACAAAGTCGCCAAGCTTCTGGCCGAGCAGTTTGGCCTGGAACCCGAAGAGATCACCGAAGATACCACTTTTGACGATTTGGGAGCCGACTCTGTGGATATTGTGGAGCTCTCCATGGCGCTGGAAGAGGAATTTGACATTGAGGAGATGAGCGAGGAAGACCTGTCCAAGATCACCACAGTGGCGGATCTGGTGGACTACCTTCGCAATAAGCTGGGCGATTGATCATGGAGACACTGGAAGCAAAACTGGGGTATACCTTTCGGAACCGGGCTCTGTTGGAAAACGCTCTGACGCACAGTTCCTACGCCAATGAAAACCACTCTCCCATGGGCAGCAATGAGCGGCTGGAGTTCCTGGGGGACTCCGTTCTGGGTATGGTAACGGCGGATTTTCTCTACAAAGAGCATCCGGACGAGCCCGAGGGGGATCTGACCCGTACCCGGGCCGCCCTGGTGTGTGAGGACAGCCTGGTGGAAGTCGCCGATCTTCTGGACCTGGGGACTTATCTGAAGCTGGGCCGGGGAGAGGCCTCCGGCGGCGGCCGGGAGCGGCCCTCGATCCGAGCGGACGCGGTGGAAGCGGTGCTGGCCGCGGTCTATCTGGACGGCGGTCTGGCCGAGGCCAGAAAGATCATCCAGCGGTTCATTCTGGACAAGGAGACGGAGAAGAGCGCGAGCAGGGACTACAAGACGGCGCTTCAGGAGCTGGTCCAGCGGGAGAGCGGCCAGGTGCTGAGTTACCGCCTGATCGGGTCAAAGGGTCCGGACCACGCCAAGATTTTCTCCGTAGAGGTGGACCTGAACGGCCGGGCGGTGGGCGCCGGTACTGGCCACAGTAAAAAAGAGGCGGAACAGATGGCGGCCAAAGCGGCAATCTGCAAGCTGAAACAATGAAGAACAAGGCCGGAGCGGACAATCCGCTCCGGCCTTTCGTATTTCTTCTGAACGGGCAATGCTCCGGCATACGGACCGGGAGCGCTGTTTGGCTTATCGGGAGGACAAGATCTCCTCATATACGTTTCGGGGGCCGTGGGAACGGCGCCAGAGAACGCCGAGGATGACGGCGGCCCCCTCCAGGGCCAGAGTCAGACCCACGACCAGGGCGGCTGCCCTGGCCCAGAAGGCCTCGGGCAGGATGAGAATGATCTGGTCGGTGCGGTAATCAAAGATCCAGTTGGTCTTGCCGGGGAAAAACAGGGTGTGGAAAGCGGAGAACAGGCTGTTGAAATCCACCAGAGCCCAGACAGTAAGCAGAAGAAGCACAGCGGCAGTGCCGATCAGGGCCCAGAAGGCGGGCGTTCTGCCCAGGAAGAAATGGAGCCGGAGGCGTTTGGTACTTCGAAGCACCGCCAGGATCAGAAGCCCGGCGGCGGACGCGCCCAGCAGGATGAAATCCAGCCGGAAAAGCCCCTTGCAGTCGGCAAAGTGGCTCCGCCCGCTCTCCGACCACTTCAGCTGGCCGGTGCCGAAGGGGGCGTCTTTCACCAGGTAGTCCATTACCTCGTCAAAGGCGCCCCGGATGGTATTCTCACTCCAGCCGGTCTTTTCCACCAGTTCCAGAGCGTCGATCTGAGCGTAGTAAAAGGAGCGGCAGAGGATGGGCACGGCGATGGCCGCGGTCAGACAGCACAGGGCAATGAGCAGGGAGCAGAGGATGGAGAAAACCTTAGAGCGTTTCATGGCGCAACTCCTTTCGCGTTTTGTGACAGGACGATAAGGACCTGGGAGGGCAGGTAAAACAGCCACATTCCCACCCGGGCGAACTCTCCCAGCAGGCCCAGATTCCACGCGCCCACGCACACATCGCAGCCGATGAAGAGGAGCAGCCCCCAGGCGAACCGCCGGGAGAGACGGCCCCGGGGGAGTGCAAAGGCCTCGGCGGCGTTGACGCAGAGGCTGAGAAAATAGAACAGCGGAAGCCCGATCAAGGGGGAAAACCAGGAGCTCCGGACGGCGAGCAGGACACAAAGGACCAGCCCCCCGGCCCGCAGCGCCAGCCCCCGGGGACAGACCGCGCCGCCGCGGAGCCGGAAAAGGCGGCAGGCGTACAGAAGCTGCACCACCAGAAAGAGCCCTGTTCCCAGAAGATAGTGGTCATTCCGCACGAGCAGGAACCAATCTGCCCCCACCGTGAAGCAGAGGGCCAGGGCAACCAGCCCGGCATCAGGGGACTCCGCTCCGAGAAGGGCGGTCACGAGGCAGAGACAGATGGCGGCGAATTTAACGGGGGTACTGTCTGCCATCCGGGTCAGATCCAGAAAGAGAAAGAGGAGCCACAGGGCTTCGGCCAGACGGGGAAACACTTTTTCGCGGTAAAAGGACATGCCGGGACCTCCTTCGGAGGCTATCATATCACGACTGTCCCCGGAGAACAAGGCCTGAACGGCAGAATGGCGGTGAAAAAGGTTTGCAATACGCCCCCCGAATTGATATAATATCTTAATTCAACATACTGCTTGGATCGAGGTGCGGAGCTTGTACTTAAAAGCCTTGGAGATCCAGGGATTCAAATCCTTCCCGGACAAGACCGTGCTGTCCTTCGGGGAGGACATTACCGCCATCGTGGGGCCCAACGGGTCGGGAAAATCAAATATCTCTGACGCCATCCGCTGGGTCATGGGAGAGCAGTCCACCCGGGCCCTCCGGGGTGGGAAGATGGAGGACGTCATCTTCGGCGGCACCGCCCGGCGCAGGCAGCTGGGGTTTGCCGAAGTATCCCTGGTGCTGGACAACACCGGGCACATCTTCCGCGGGATGGAAGAGAGCGAGGTCATGGTCACCCGGCGGTATTACCGCTCGGGGGAGAGCGAATACTATATCAACCGCCGTTCCGTGCGGCTGAAAGACGTCAACGAGCTGTTCATGGACACCGGCCTGGGCCGGGAGGGCTATTCCATCATCGGCCAGGGCAAGATCGATGAGATCCTGTCGGTGAAGTCCGCTGACCGCCGGGAGGTCTTTGAGGAGGCCGCCGGTATTTCCCGCTACCGCTACCGGAAGGAAGAGGCGGAGCGGAAGCTGGGGCGCACGGAGGAAAACCTGATCCGGATCAACGACAAGATTGATGAGCTGGAGCTCCAGGTGGAGCCTCTGCGGGCCTCCGCGGAAAAGGCAAAAAAGTTTCTCATCCTCCGGGACGAGCTCCGGGGACTGGAGATCTCTTTGTGGCTGGAGCAGCTGGAGCGCATCCGCGCCGGGGCCATCAAGCTGCGCGCTGACTATGACAGCGCCGTCCGCCAGAAGGAGGAGGCTCAGGCCGAGGTGGAGCGGCTCTACGCCGCCGTGGAGGAACTTTCCCGGAAGATGCGGCAGAAGGAGCTGGACGCCGAGCAGATCCGTTTTGAGATGATGAGCCGGCAGGCGGACGCCAACGAGTGCGAGAACGCCATCGCCGTGCTGAAAGCGGATATCCGCAACAACCTGGAGAATACCGACCGCCTTCAGCGGGAATTGGAGGCGCAGGAGGGCCGGGCAGGGTCCATCGACCAGCAGATCGCCCAGCGTCGGGAGCGGCTGGACAGCATTGCCCGGGAGACGGAGGAGCTGGCCACGGAGCTGGCCACCCGGAAGAGAGAGGCCGATGAGCTGGGCCGCAGCGCCGGCACCCTGGCCGCTGAGATGGAGACCCTGCGGCAGAAGGAGGCGGTGGAAACCGCCTCCGCCGCGGAGGCTCGGGCCCTGCTGTCCGCTCTGGCCGCCGCCGCTCAGGAGGTCATGGACCGGGACGAGGCGGTGCGGCAGGAGCTGGCCGCCGGTGAGGAGCGGCTGGCCGCCGTCCAGACAGAGCGGGCGGCCGCCCGGGCGGAACTGGACCAGGCCCGGGAAGACCGGGATTCCATCCGCAACGTCATCAGCGGCTATGCCCTCCGGCTGGAGGGCCGGGAGCGGAAACAGAAAGAGGCCGAGGAGACCCACGTCAAACTCCAGATGGAGGAGAATGCCCTCCAGTCCCGCATCCATATGCTCGCTGAAATGGAGAAGCTCTATGAGGGCTATTCCAAGGCGGTGAAGCTGGTGATGGGGGAGTCGGGCCGCGGACAGCTCCGGGGGATCCTGGGCCCTGTGGCGGGACTGCTGCGGGTGGACGAAGCCTATACCGTGGCCATCGAGACCGCTCTGGGCGCCGCCATGCAGAACATCGTGGTGGAGCGGGAGGAGGACGGCAAGGCCGCCATTCAGTATCTGAAGCGCCGGGACGGCGGGCGGTGTACCTTCCTGCCTCTGGAGGCCCTCCGTCCCGCAGAGTTCCGGGAACGGGGCGTGGCGGACGAGCACGGTTTTGTGGGGATGGGCGATGAGCTCATCTCCTGCGGCAAAAAATATGAGCCGGTGTTTTCCCATCTGCTGGGCCGCACAGTGGTGGCGGAGGACATGGACGCCGCCATCGCCATGGCCCGGCGGCACGGACACCGGCTGAAGATCGTCACCCTGGACGGTCAGGTCCTGAATCCCGGCGGCTCCATGACCGGCGGCTCCGCCTCCCGGACAGCGGGGATCCTGAGCCGTCAGGGAGAACTGGAGCGCCTGCGGGAGCAGGAGGGCGGACTGAAGGAAAAGCTCTCCGCCGCGGCCAGAACACTGGAAGAGGCCAAGCGGGAGGCGGCCGGCGCCCGGTACGAGATGGAGGCCGCCCAGGCTCAGCAGCGCCGGCATGAGGATGATATCCTGAAGCTGGAGGAGCGGGTGGTCCATCTGGATCAATCGGCGGCGGAACAGGAGCGCCGGCGCGGCGAACTGAAAGAGGAACTGGAGGAGCTGTCCCGGCGGGCGGAGCGGACGGAGGCGGACACCGTCAACGCCCGACGCCGCATCGAGGAGCTGGAAGGGGCAGCTGCCGCCCTCCGGGCCGAAGCGGAGGGAAAGACCCGGGGTCAGGAGGAACTGCGGGAGAAAAGTGAGGCCATTGCCGGCGCACTGGCCGGGCTGAACACCCGGAAGGCGGCGCTGGAGGCGGAACGGGACGCCTCTGACAAGGCGCTTTTGGAGCTGGAGGAGCTGCGGAAAGACATGGTGGGGGACCGGGCTGACCGGGCCCGCCATATCGGCGAGCTGAAGGCGAGAAACGAGGAACTGACCGGCCAGATCCGGGACCGGGAGGCCCAGCTCCAGACGGTCCAGGCGGAGAACGCCGCCCGGCAGGCTGATATCACCCGGCTCAATCAGGAGAAACTGGACCTGGAGGGGGAGCGCACCCGGGCCGACAAGGCCAGCCGGGACAAGAACAGTGAGCTGCTGAATATGGAACGGGAGGTCTCGGTGCTGGAGCAGAAGAAGGCCGCCGCCGAGACAGAGGAAAAGCAGATCCTGGACAAGCTGTGGGAGACCTATGAACTCTCCCACGAGGCGGCCAAGGCCCAGCGGGTGGAGCTGGAAAGCACCGCCAGAGCCCAGCGCCGGGTGGCCGAGCTGAAGAAGGCCATCTCCGGCCTGGGGAATATCAATCTGGACGCCATCGCCGAGTTCCAGCGGGTCAACGAGCGGTATACCTATTTTACCGGCCAGCGGGACGACGTGCAGCGGGCCAAGACGGAACTGGAAAAGATCATCTCCGGGATCACCGCCGAGATGAAACGGATCTTTGCCGAGCAGTTTGAAAAAATCAGCGAGGCCTTCCAGCAGACCTTCCTGGAGCTCTTCGGCGGCGGCCAGGCCAGGCTGGCACTGGAGGACCCGGAGGACATCCTGAACTGCGGCATTGAGATCAAGGCCCAGCCGCCGGGGAAGAGCCTGAAGACCATCACCCTGCTCTCCGGCGGGGAAAAGGCCTTCGTGGCCATCGCCCTCTATTTTGCCATCCTGAAGGTCCGGCCCACCCCCTTCGTGGTGATGGACGAGATCGAGGCCGCCCTGGATGACGCCAACGTCCAGCGCTTCGCCCGCTACATGCGGATGATGTGTGACCGGACCCAGTTCATCGTCATCACCCACAGAAGGGGCACCATGGAGGAGGCCGACGTGCTTTACGGTGTCACCATGCAGGAGCAGGGTGTGTCCCGGGTGCTGACCATCAACCTCAATGACGTGGAGCGGGAACTGAAGATCAAATAGGAGGACAGCAGGTTTCCATGAAGGAGAAAAAGGTCTGTTCGAACTGCGGCATGGAGCTGAGGTTCCTGAGGCGGGAGGACATTCAGCTGGGGAAAAGCGGTTTTTTCCGGGGTATCTGGCCCAATCTGATGGCCGGCGCCTTGCGTGTGGGAATCTGGTGTTGCCCCGGATGCGGGAAGCTGGATTTTTACCTGGCCCGGCCGGATGAGGAACTGGGCAGCGGCGATGGGATCAGCAGGATCCGCTGTCCGGACTGCGGCGCGGAGTATGACCTGGACTGCCCCAAGTGCCCGAACTGCGGGGCGAAAAATATCAAATGGTAAGGAAGACAGTCAATGGGATTTTTTGAGAAGATCAAACAGGGCCTGACCCGGACCAGAGAGAACATCGGCCGCTCCTTTGACCAACTGTTCGCGGGGGAGCTGGACGACGATTTCTACGACCAGCTGGAGGAGACGCTCATCCTCTCCGACATGGGGGTGGACACCGCCCTGGAGGCCAGCGAGGCCCTGCGCCGGAAAGTCAAAGAAGAGAAACTCAAGTCGGCGGAGGAGGCCCGGGGCGCTCTGCGGGAGATCCTGACGGAGATGCTCACCGTGGGGGAACCGGGACTGGACCTGGAGCGGAAGCCCGCCGTGTGCCTCTTCATCGGGGTCAACGGGGTGGGCAAGACCACCACCATCGGCAAGCTGGCCGCCCGGCTGAAGGGGGACGGCAAGCGGGTGCTGATGGCCGCCGGAGATACCTTCCGGGCGGCGGCCGCCGACCAGCTGGAGATCTGGGCCGGCCGGGCCGGGGTGGATATCGTCCGCCAGCATGAGGGGGCAGACCCCGCCGCCGTGGTCTTTGACGCCATGAGCGCGGCCAGAGCCCGGGGCGCCGATGTGGTGCTGGTGGACACCGCCGGACGGCTCCACAACAAGCAGAACCTGATGAACGAGCTGAACAAGATCAGCCGGGTCATCGACCGGGAACTGCCCGGCACCAGCCGGGAGACTCTGCTGGTGCTGGACGCCACCACCGGCCAGAACGGGCTTATCCAGGCCCGGCAGTTCAAAGAGAGCGCCGGTCTCACCGGCGTGGTGCTCACCAAGCTGGACGGCACCGCCAAGGGCGGCATCGTGGTGGCCATCGCCAGAGAACTGGGCGTGCCTGTGAAGTTCATCGGCGTGGGCGAGGGTATGGACGACCTGATGCCCTTTGAACCGGAGAAGTTCGCGGAAGCGCTCATCTGAAACATGAGGGCCGGGCTGTCCCGGCCTTGGGAGGAATGGAAATATGGCAAGGATCGACGGCCGGAAAAACGATGGGCTCCGCCCCATGGAGATCATTCCCGGCATCAACAAATTCGCGGAGGGCTCCTGCCTGATACGCTGCGGAAACACCCACGTGCTCTGCTGCGCCAGCGTGGAGGAGCGCACCCCGCCCCACGTCCCCGAGGGGGAGGGCTGGGTTACTGCCGAGTACTCCATGCTCCCCCGGGCCAACCGGGAGCGGAGCAAGCGGGACATTTCCAAGCTGAA
>JAQXNP010000005.1 GCA_029098065.1 Clostridiales bacterium
TACGCCGTCCTCTCCGCCCTGGGGGCGGACCGGAGCCGCCCGGCGGCGGTGCTGGAACAGCCCCGGCCCCACGACACGGTGACCCGGGAGCAGGTGAGCCTCCCCCTCAACGACTTTGCCGTCCCCCGGTTTGCCCGCCCCCTCCCGGCGGAGAAAGGGACGGCGCCCCGGCGGGGGACGGCGGGCCCGGTCCATCCGTCACCGGCGGCCGCTCCGGCGGGGTCCGGGAGCGGGTGGAGGCGGCCCGCTCCCCAGGGTCCGGCCCCGTCCGCGCCTCCTCCCGGAGAAAAGACAGGGCGGGGGATAACTGCCCCGGTCTCCCCGGCGGCGGACAGCGCCCCGCCCTTCCGGTCGCCCGCCCCGGCCCGGGACAAATCCCCCGGGGCAGGGAGCAGACCGATCCCGGAGGAACCGGAGCCCTCCATTTCCCGGAAGCCCGCGGAGCCCGTCCCCGCCCCGGCGGAGCCGGAGATTCCCTGGCGGGTGGCCGGAGAGCTCTTCCGCACCTACATTGTGGTGGAGCAGGGGGATAAGGCCCTGCTGATCGACAAGCACGCCGCTCACGAGCGGATGAACTTCGACCGGATGCGCTCGGAGGACTACGAACCCATGTCCCAGGAGCTCATCGCGCCGGTGGTGTTCACCCCCGCCCCAGAGGAGGCCGCCGCCCTTTTGGACCACCTGAGCGAGCTGGACAAGCTGGGCTTTGAGATAGAGGACTTCGGCGGCGGCTCTCTGGCCGTCCGCCGGATCCCGGACTATGTGGACCCCGGCGACATCCAGACCACCCTCACCGAGGCGGCGGGGAAGCTGCTGTCCACCGGCGTGGCCGACGACCAGACCCGCCGGGACGAACTGCTCCACACCATGGCCTGCAAGGCGGCCATCAAGGGAGGGTGGAAAAGCGCCCCGAAAGAACTGGAGCGGGTGGCTGAGGCGGTGCTCTCCGGCCAGGTGCGCTATTGCCCCCACGGCAGGCCGGTGGCCATCGAGCTGACCCGGGCTCAATTGGAGAAACAATTCAAGCGGTCATGATTCGACAGCTTTTCTCACAGAAATGGTATATTATGGAAACATTCTAAGAAAGAGAGGAATGTTCTCTATGTCAAAACCCATCGACCTGCAGGATCTGTTTCTGTCCCGTGCCCGCCGTGCCCAGGAGCCGGTTACCATGTTCCTCATGAACGGCTTCCAGATGAGGGGGAAAATCGCCGGTTTCGACCCCTTTGTGGTGGTCCTGGTCACCGACGGCAAACAACAGGTGATCTACAAGCACGCGATTTCCACCATTGTACCGGAACACCCCATTGATCTGACGCCGGACGCTACATAACCGGTATCCGGCCCCGAGGAAAGAGAGAGACACCATGAAACAGGGCACCGCCATCAACCGAATCGTTATGCTTCTCTTTCTGGGAGCCATCCTGCTCTATCTGGGGGGGTCGGCCTGGAGGAGCTTCCGGGATCCCTATCCCACCACTCAGGCCTACGCCTACTCGGTGGATGACACCGTGGAAACCACCGGGTGGCTGGTCCGCACCGAGCAGGTGATCACCGGCTCAGGAGGAGTTGTGCGCCTTCTCCCCGCCGAGGGGGAAAAGGTGGCGGCGGGAGCGGCGGCGGCCCTCCTCTATGCCGACCAGGAGAGCGTGGACCGCTCCGACCGGCTGGAGGAGCTCCGGAATGAGGAGAAGCAGCTGGAACAGGCCCTGGACACCGCCGGAGCCCAGGGAGATTCCTAGGGACAGAATGTCATCGATGCCATGGTGGACCTCCGGGCGTCGGTGGAGAACGGAGACTTCACCCGGCTGGAGAGCCAGACTTCCGCCTTCAAAGGGGCGGTCTATCAGCAGGTCCTCCGCTACGGCAGCGCCGATGAACTGTCCGCCGCCCTGGAACGCATCCAGGGGGAGATCAGCACACTCAGTGCCCAGACCGCCCAGAGCACCGGCCGGATTACCGTCTCCCGGAGCGGGATTTTTTCCGGTCAGGCGGACGGGTATGAGAGTGTTCTCACTCCGGAGACGCTGGACAGCCTGACCCCTTCCGCCCTGGATGAGCTGGAGAACAGAGCCGGTGAGGTGGACTCCTCCGCCCTGGGCAAGCTCATCACCGACAGCAAATGGTATTTTGTCTGCCCTCTGACCGAGGAAGAGGCCGGGCGTCTCTCCGAGGGGAGCACCATCACCGCCCGCTTTTCCCGGGACTGGTCCGGTGAGGTGGACATGACAGTGGAGCGCATCGGCGCTCCGGAGGAGGGCCGGGTGGCGGTGATCCTGTCCTCCACCCGGTTCCTGTCCCAGGTGACGCTGCTCCGGCGGCAGACGGTGGAACTGGTGTTTTCTCAGCGTGCGGGAATCCGGGTTCCCGCACAGGCGGTGCGGATGGAGGACGGCGTCACCGGTGTCTATGTCCGGGTAGGAGCCAAGGCGGAGTTCAAGCCGGTATCGGTACTGGCCCAGGGGGAGGACTATTACCTGGTGGAGCCGGTGCTGCCGGAGAGCGCCACCGACACACAGGAGAAAAAAGCCCTTCGGGCCGGGGACCCGGTTATCATTGCCTCCCAGGAAATCTGGGACGGAAAAGTGGTGGATTAGCCCCCGCGTCCGGGTGGAAAACAAAAGAAATAGAAAAGGAGAAGAATCGCTATGTCTCTGGAAGAAAATGTCCGTAAGGTCAAGGAGAACATCGCCGCCGCCGCCCGGGAGGCGGGCCGGGATCCGTCCGAGATCACCCTGGTGGCCGCCACCAAAGTGCAGACCGACGAGACCATTCGGGCCGCCATCGCCGCGGGGATCACAGTCTGCGGGGAAAACCGGGTTCAGGAGATGACCGCCCATCTGGAGACCAATACCTACGACGGCGCCGCCCTCCATTTTATCGGACATCTCCAGACCAATAAGGTCAATAAAGTGGTGGGCCGGGTGGATCTCATCGAATCGGTGGGCTCGGAGCATCTTCTGACAGCCATTGACAAGGAGGCGGCCAAACTGGGACTGGTTCAGGACATCCTGCTGGAAGTCAACGTGGGCGGCGAGGAGAGCAAGTCCGGCGTGGCCCCGGAGGAGCTGGAGGCCCTGGCCCGGAAGGCCGTGGAACTGCCCCATGTCCGGCTGCGGGGCCTCATGGCCATCCCCCCTGTGGCGGGGGAGGACGGCAACCGGAGATTTTTTCGGGAAATGTACCAGCTTTTTGTTGACATAAGACAGAAAATGGCCGATAATAAATCCGACATTGACTGCCTTTCCATGGGCATGAGCGGCGACTATGAAAATGCCGTTCGGGAGGGAGCCACTCTGGTGAGAGTGGGCACCGCCCTCTTTGGCCCCCGGCCTCCCATGCACCCGAAGGCGGATTGAGGACCATACGGAGGAGGAACCCAAAATGGGATTTCTGGATGAACTGAAGCGGATCGCCCGCCCCTATGAAGACGAGGAAGAGGATGACGAGACCCTGGACGATTTTGACACCATGGGCACCGGACGTCTGGACCGCACCGCCGGTGTGGGACGGATGGACCGGACGGCGGGGAAGGAAAAGCCTGCCGCCCGGCAGCAGGACAATCCCGCCGTCTATGACACCGAGCGGCGCAGCAACAAGGTGGTGAACATCCACACCACCACCCAGCTCCAGGTGGTGCTGGTGAAGCCCGACCGCTTTGAGAACGCCGCTGAGATCGCCGACCATCTCCGGGACAAGCGGACGGTGGTGCTGAATCTGGAATCCACCAACAAGGACATCGCCCGCCGCCTGCTGGACTTCCTGTCCGGGGTGGCCTATGCCCAGGAGGGGAAGATCAAGAAGGTGGCCATCTCCACCTACATCATCACCCCCTATAATGTGGATATTCTGGGCAACCTCCTGGATGAGCTGGAGGACAACGGGCTCTACTTCTGATTTTTGAGAAAAAGTGTGGGATGAACAATGCTGACTCCGCAGGAAGTGGCCGAGCATGCCTTCTCCAAGGCGACCTTCGGCGGCTACAATATGGCCATGGTGGACGAGTTTCTGGACCTGCTCACCAATGACTACACCACCCTCTACAAAGAAAACGCGGCCCTGAAGGCCAAGATGAAAGTGCTGGCCGACAAGGTGGAGGAGTACCGCTCCACTGAGGACGCCATGCGCAAGGCCCTGCTCTCCGCCCAGAAAATGGCCGACCAGATGGTGGCCGACGCCGAGGCCAAGAAGGCGGCCATCCTGGCCGACGCCGAGCGGGAGGCCAAGGCCAAGGCCGCCGGTCTGGACCAGGAGGTGGCCAACGAGCAGTTCCGTCTGGCGGCGGCCCAGAAGGCCACGTCTGACTACGTGGGCAAGCTCAAGGATCTCTATCAGCATGAGCTGGACTATCTGAACGGGCTGTCCAAACTTACCGCCGCCGCCCCCAGACCGGACCCGGTGGCCCAGGCCGCCGATGCCATCGGCGACGCGGTGGAGAAAGTGATGGAGGAGGAACTCCCTTCCCAGCCCGAAGCGGACCCCGCCCGGGAGGAGGGCAGCCTCTACGATGAGCTGAAGAAGGGGGCTGTTCCCCAGGACGGCGGCGAGGAGGATGAGGACGACTCCCCCACCCGCCGCATCGACTTCAGCAATCTGAAATTCGGCAGGGACTACGAGATCGAATGAGCGCAGACCGGAGCGGCCCGGAGGGCCCTCCGGTTTTCCGTTTCCGGAGAAAGAAGGGAAACCCCGGCGGTTTTCCGCCGGAAGGGCACATTTTTGCCTTCTCGGGGGCCCATCCCCTTGACAATCCACAGGAAAACGGATAAACTACAAAAGCAAAACGCGGAGAAGAGGACGTTCCCCCCGAAAAGACCCGTTCAGAGAGCCGCCGTATGGTGCGAGGCGGAGGGGCCGGGAAAGGGAGCCATCACCTCGGAGCGGCGGGGCTGAACCAGAGTAGGCCCCGGCGGGTCAGCCCCGTTACCGGCTGTTGAGGGGCCGCGGCATGCCCGCGGCAATGAGAGTGGTACCGCAGAGGTTCGCGCCTTTGTCTCTTACGGAGACAGGGGCGTTTCTTTTTTGGAAGAAGGGAGAGCGGCATGGATACCTGCCCGAAGTGCGGCGGCAGAACCGACTATTCAAGAACCTATGACGCCTTTTTCTGCCCGAAGTGCGACGCGTGGCTGGAGGAGACCTGCGAGGACCCAAACTGTAAATTCTGCGCCGGCCGGCCGCTGCGGCCCTCCCTGGCGCCGGACAGATAACAGAGCATCATATTCACAATAAAAGGAGAATACACCCATGGATTACAACAAGACCATCCACCTGCCCAAGACCGCGTTCCCCATGCGGGCGGGCCTCGCCAAGCGGGAGCCGGACATGCTCAAGACCTTCTATGACCGGGATCTCTACCACAAGATGGTACAGCGCAACGAGGGCAAACCCACCTTCATCCTCCACGACGGCCCTCCCTACGCCAACGGCAACATCCATATCGGCACCGCCCTCAACAAGATCCTGAAGGATATGATCGTCAAGTCCAGGAACATGATGGGCTTCCAGGCCCCCTACGTCCCCGGCTGGGACACCCACGGCCTGCCCATCGAGTCCGCCGTCCTGAAGGACAAGAAGGTCAAGCGGGAGGAGATGACCACCGCCGAGTTCCGGGACAAGTGCCGGGAGTACGCCCTGAGCTATATCGACAAGATGACCGGCCAGTTCCAGCGGCTGGGCGTGCTGGGCGAGTGGGACGATCCCTATATCACCCTGAAGCCCGAGTTTGAGGCCCGGCAGATCGAGATCTTCGGCAAAATGGCGGAGAAGGGCCTTATCTACAAGGGCATGAAGCCGGTGTACTGGTGCCCCCACGACCAGACCGCCCTGGCCGAGGCCGAGATCGAGTATGCCGACGACCCCTGCACCACCATCTTCGTCAAGTTCCCCGTCCGGGACGACAAGGGCAAGCTGGGCGCGTACACCGACCTGTCCAGGACCTACTTCGTCATCTGGACCACCACCCCCTGGACCATCCCCGGCAACATGGCCATCTGCGTCAACGCCGAGTTCGACTATGTCCTGCTGAAGGTCCCCTCCGGCGAGGTGTATATCCTGGCCAAGGATCTGGCCGAGAGCGTGTGCAAGGCCGCCGGCATCGACTACGCCGCCTGCGAGGTGCTCTATACCTGCAAGGGCAGCGAATTTGAGCTGATGACCGCCAGGCATCCCCTCTTCGACCGGGATTCCGTCCTGCTGTGCGGCGACCACGTCACCCTGGACGCCGGCACCGGCTGCGTCCACACCGCCCCCGGCTTCGGCGCCGACGACTTCAACATCTGCGGTCAGTATGACAAGGCGGGCCTCACCCACATCGGGGTGCCTGTCCCCGTCAACGCCAAGGGCGTCATGACCGACGAGCGCTACAACGGCCAGTTCTACGCCAAGGGCAACGACATGGTGGTGGATGACCTGGAGGCGGAGGGCTTCCTGCTGGCCAAGGAGAAGATCACCCACTCCTACCCCCACTGCTGGCGCTGCAAGAACCCCATCATCTTCCGTGCCACCGAGCAGTGGTTCTGCTCCGTGGACGCCATCAAGAAGGCCGCCGTGGACAGCTGCGACGGCATCCAGTGGCATCCCTCCTGGGGCAAGGAGCGCATGACCGCCATGATCTCCGAGCGCAACGACTGGTGCATCTCC
>JAQXNP010000006.1 GCA_029098065.1 Clostridiales bacterium
ATACACCGTTTCAGAGTTACTCCAGCCCCCAGCCCTCCATCCGGCCCTTCAGGGTGGCTGAGGAGAGCTGGGACAGATAGACCACCGGACACTCCCCCCTTTTCTGACACACCGCGAAGGACTTGGGCAGGTCGTCGGTGATATTGATCACCCGCCCCTCTTTTTCCGCCCGTTCCAGAAAGGCCCTGGTCTGGTAGGACCAGGAGGCATTGTCCAGATCAAAGATCCCGATAATGTCCCGAAAAGGGACCACCACCGACTGCCCCAGATGGAGATACACAGCGTTCCCTCACTTTCCCGACTGATCGTTCTGATCTTCTTTTTTCTCATGAAAGACTTTTGGGGTCCAGAGGTGCTTCCAGCCTCTCCAGCCCAGGAAAAAGCCGATAAAAAGTCCAAGGGCGGACAAGCCGGGGAAAAACAGCAGCGTTTCCAGAGGGGCGCCCTGAACGCCCTGCGCGTCCCAGCCGTGATATCGGAACAGAGTGATCACCGCCACGATCGCGGCCCCTGCAATCGGCGGGATCAGCCGCCAGAATTTCCGTTTCGGAAACCGGCAGGCACTGTATTCCAGGACGGCCCCCGCCGCCATGGGGGCCACAAAAAGCGTTGAAATGATCAGTTTTGTCTCCTCCTTATCGGGTGAGCCGGCCGGAGCGGACCGTAAACCGCCTGCCGTCCTGGGCGATCTGCTTGTCGTCCTCACAGCAGGTGATAAACACCTGCCCGCCGCCGATCCGTTCCAGCACAAAATTCTGCCGCCGCTCATCCAGTTCAGAGAGCACATCATCCAGCAGCAGCACCGGCCATTCTCCGGTGTCTTCATGGAACAGCTCCCGACAGGACAGCTTCAGCGACAGCGCCGCCGTCCGGGTCTGGCCCTGGGAGGCGAACTGCCTGGCGCTCTGGCCGTCGATCTCCACCTCCAGGTCATCCTTGTGGGGCCCGGACAGACACAGCCGGGAATCCAGCTCCGCCCGGCGGTGGGACTGCTGATGCTCCAGCAGCTCCGACAGGATCTCCCGGGCCGGGGCCAGCGGATCTTTCACCGTACTGACAGTGGTATAGCGGAGGGCCAGTTTCTCCCGGCCTCCGGAGAAATCCGACTGGATGGCCGGGGCCAGCTGGGACAGCCGCTTGATAAAATGGGCCCGGTAGTGGATCAGCACCGCCCCCACCTGGGCCATCCGGAGATTGAAGTCGTCCAGGGTGTCCAGCAGGGAGGGTTTTTCCTCCCAGTCCCGGAGAATACGTGTCTTCTGCTCATAGAGCCGCCGGTACTCGGCCAGAGCGGCGGCGTACCGGGGCCGGAGCTGGCAGATGCCGTCATCCAGGAACCGCCGCCGCTGGGCGGCTCCCTCCCGGATGAGGGACAGATCCTCGGGACAAAAGAGGATGGTCTTCAGCACATCGGAGAGCTCCGCCGACGTCTTCAGCCGGACACCGTTGGAAAACAGTTCACGGCGCTCTCCCCGGTGGAGCCGGGCCTCCAGCGTGAAATCCCGTTCCCGGGTATGGACCTCTCCCGTCAGACCGGCGTGGTTCACCCCGAACTGAATGAGTTCCCGGTCATACCGGGCCCGGTGGGTTCTGGCGGAGGACAGATAGGACACCGCCTCCAACAGGTTGGTCTTTCCCTGGGCGTTCTCCCCGCAGATGACGTTCACACCGGGGGAAAAAGAGACTTCCTCATGGACGTAGTTTCGGAAAAAATCCAGAGTCAGGGCCTTGACGATCATTGGACGACGAGCCTCACGCCGTCCAGTTCCACCCGGTCGCCGGGGCGGAGCTTCTTGCCCCGCATGGTACAGCTCTCCCCGTTCACTCTGACCGCCCCCGACTGGATGAGCTGCTTTGCCTCTCCGCCGGTCTCGGTCAGGGCGGCAAATTTCAAAAGGGCTTCCAGTTTGATATATTCCGTAGATATTTTCACGCTTTCCTCTCTCACGGACGTCCCTCCCCTCTCTATTGTCATGGGTGCGGAAGAAAGTCCCGCGCCTTTTGTGAAAGGGTTCTCCCGCTTCCGCGGAAATACCCCCTGCCGCAATGGCGCGATTCCATCCAAAGCGGCCGGTTCCATGGAATCGCACGGCGTGGACGCTTTTTATTCATCAGATATATTGTAGCCGGTTCAGCCCGCGCTCAGCCGGACCGGGAGAACCATGAACAGGAAGGACTCCTCCCCCTCCGGGACGCCGGTGGGCACGATGATGCAGGGAGAGGACGCAGTCCCCAGCTTGAGGGTGGCGGTATCCGTGGGAACCACCTTCAGCGCGTCCATCAGCAGACGGTTGTTAAAGCCGATCTTCAGCCCGCCGCCGTCTCCGGTGACGGGACACTGGTCGGCGGCGTCCCCGATGGCGGTGCGGGTGGTGAAGAAGATGCTGCCGTCCCCAATGGTGCAGCGCAGGGGACTTTTGAATTTCTCACTGATAATGAGGCTCACACGGTCAATCGAGGCCATCAGCTGCCGGATATCCGCGGTGAGCTCGATGGTGCTTTTTCGATTGATGGCCTGGCGGTAATCCAGAAATTCTCCCTCCAGCCGGCGGGTGACCAGCAGGGTGGAACCCACCCGGAACAGGATGTGACGGGCGCCGGCGGTGACGGACACGATTTCATCGGTGTCGGCGCAGATGCCCCGGACTTCGTTCAGCGCGGCGCCGGGGACCACGAAGGAGAAGTTCTTTCCCGGCGCCTTTTCCAGCTTCTCCCGGCGGATAGCCAGCCGCTGGCCGTCCACGGAAACTATCGTGAGGGTCCCGCCGGTAATCTCGAACAGGGAGCCGGTGAGGATGGGCCGGCTCTCATTGTCGCTGATGGCGAACAGGGTGCGGGAGATCATGTCGGAGAGAAGGGATTGGGACAGCTCCAGGGTGTTCTGGGGCTCCACCGAGGGAAGCTCGGGGAATTCTTCCGGGTCAATGCCCTGGATGTTGAATTCACTCGTACCGCACTGAATGTGGACGGTGAGGCCGTCGGAAGAGAACGTGACCATGTCATCCGGCAGACGGCGGATAATGTCGCCGAACAGGCGGGAGGACAGGACCAGAGAGCCGCCTTCTCCCACCTGGGCCGGGACCACGGTGCGGATGCCGGTCTCCAGGTTATAGCCGGTGAGCCGCAGTTCGCTGTCCGCTTCCAGAAGGATGCCTTCCAGCGCGGGGATGGAGCTTTTGGCGGCGGCGGCCCGGGATGAGGTGGAAATGGCGGCCTGGAGAAGTGCCTTTTCACAAGAGAATTTCATGGGTTTCCTTCCTTTCGCCGCTCTCCGCAAGGAGAGGAGGGGATTTTTGTCGTAATAGTAAGCCGTAGAAAAAAACATTGTGGAAAAAACCGCAAATCGCTTGGGAGAGCAGGAAAAACGCGTCCACAGGGGCTGTGGAGAAAAATGGGGCGGTTTCCACAGGCGGGAAGAGAAGCTGAATTTATCCACACAGGGTTTTCCACATATCCACGTTTTCCGGTGGATTTGTGGATTTCTCCGATCACTCGTATCTGGCGTTGATGTTGGCGTTGATGTCCTTGATGATCTCGGCCATTTCAGGGGACTGCTTGGTCATTTTTTCGATGCGCTCGATGGAGTGCATCACGGTGCTGTGGTCCCGGCCGTCGAACTCCCGGCCAATCTCCTTCAGGGAGAGATTGGTCATCCGCCGGATCTCGTACATGGCGATCTGCCGGGCCAGGACGGTGTCCTTGCTCCGGTACTGGCCCCGGATGTCCTGGGGTTCGATATTGTAGAACTTGGCAGTCTCCTCAATGATGTCGGCGGCGGAGGGGAGAAATTCCGTCTTGTCTTTGAACATGTCCCGCACCGCCCGGCTCACGGTGTCCACGTCCACGTCCTCTCCCATCAGCTCCTGGAAGGCCAGCAGCTTGTTGACGGTGCCCTCGATCTGACGGACGTTGGCGGTGATATTGTCGGCGATGTAGCGGAGAACGGGATCCGGCAGATTCATCCCCCGCCGGATGGCCTTATTTTTGATGATGGCCATCCGGGTCTCGTAGTCGGGTGGCTGCACATCCACCGGCAGGCCCCATTCAAACCGGGTGCGCAGCCGGTCGTCCAGCCGGAGCATCTCCTTGGGCGGACGGTCGGCGGTAAAGACAATCTGATGACCCGCTTCATAGAGGGCGTTGAAGGTGTGGAACATCTCCTCCTGGGTGGACTCCCGTCCGGCGATGAACTGTACGTCGTCCATGAGAAAGACGTCAGCATCCCGGAATTTTTCCCGGAACTCCTGATTTCTGCCTTCCCGGATGGCGGCGATCAGTTCGTTGGTGAAGGCGTCGCCCTTGATGTACACGATGCGGTAGGAGGGAAACTTGTCGTGAATGGAGTGGGCGATGGCGTAAAGAAGATGGGTCTTGCCCAGACCGGACTCGCCGTAGATAAAAAGCGGGTTATAGCTTTTGGCGGGTTCGTCGGCCACACTGCGGGCGGCGGAATAGGCGAATTTATTGGAGGAGCCTACCACGAATTTGTCAAAGGTATATTCCTCGGTGCCGGGAAGAAATTCGTCCTCGTTTTTCTGGAAGGAGTCTTTCTCCCCCTCCCCCAGAACCTTCACGTCGAAATCGGCGGAAAAAAGCTCCCGGAGCGCGTTCTGGATATTGGGGAGATAACGGGAGACGATGATATCCCGTTTGAAGTTGGAGGGTGTATAAAGCACGAAGGTGTTTTCATCCAGAGAGACCGCTTCAGCATCGTCAAACCAGGTGTTCAGAGTGGTGGAAGTGAGCTCATTCTCCATGAGTTTGAGGACCCGTTTCCAGATTTCAGCGGCGGAATTCATATGTGTTTTCACCTGCTTTTTCCAGCGCAGTTGCACGCGCCATTTTAACTGATTTATTATATCAAAAACACACCCTTAAAGCAATGAAAAAGCCTTGTGTCGTGGGGAAAATTTTCGGTTTTGAAGGTATAAAATTGTAGCTTTAAATTTTTAAGACACAAGATATGGTGCCGGGCAAAAAATCAGAACAGACAAAGAAAAAATGATAGGTGACAGGGGAATTATTTATCCAGTATAATACCATTTGCATCTTAATGAGATGCGAGATGATTTGACGACCGCGTCCGGTTTGGCCGGACGTTGTGGTGGGTGGGGTATCTGCCCCGTCAGAATGAGTACAGGAGGTGTACCGAAATGGTTCGTACCTATCAGCCCAAGAAGCGTCAGCGCAGCAAGGTCCACGGATTCCGCAAGCGCATGGCTACTGCCAACGGCCGGAAGGTCCTCTCCCGGCGCCGCCGCGCCGGCCGGGTCCGCCTGAGCCACTGAGTCCCGCTGTGGACTCTGTCGGGGCAGGGCAAGCAACCGAATACAGGGCATTTTGAGCGGGGCGGTGGAAATTTTTCTGCCGCCCCTGCGGTGCATCAGGAACTTTTTTGACGAAAGAGGCGAAAAAAGGTGAAGTATACGGTTTCCATGAAGGAAAATCACCTGTTCCGCCGTCTCTATGCCAAGGGGAAAAACGGAGCATCCCCCTGTCTGGCAGTCTACGCCAGAAAAAACCGGCTGGGGAAAAACCGGCTGGGTCTGACAGTGGGGACCAAGGTTGGAAAGGCGGTCCGGCGCAACAAGATCCGCCGCCGGATCCGGGAAGCCTACCGCATCCACGAAGGGCAGATGACCACTGGCTGGGATCTGGTGGTGGTGGCCCGGGTAAAGGCGGCCTACGCCCCCTATGACCAGTTGGAGCGGGAACTGCTCCGTCTGTTGGACAAGCTTGGGGTGCGGAAAAAACTGTGAAAGCGCTGCTGATCCGGCTGATCCGGTTTTATCAGAAACACATTTCTCCCGCCCGTCCCCCCTGTTGCCGGTTTATCCCCACCTGTTCCGCCTATGCCCTGGAGGCCATTGAGAAGTACGGCGCCTGGAAAGGGGGCCTTCTGGCCCTGCGCAGGATTCTCAGATGCCAGCCCTTTCACCGGCAAAAAAGCATTGAATACGACCCCGTCCCATAATTTAAAACTACGATGTGGAGGCAATGTCCATGGGTTGGTCCTATTACATCCTCATGCCTTTTTCCCTGCTGCTGTTGTTCTTCTACCGGTGCTTCAACAGCTATGGCATGGCCCTGATCTTTTTCGCCCTGGTGGTGAAGCTGATCCTCTATCCCTTCTCCATCAAAGGAAAGCGGAGCATGATTCAGATGAATATGATCTCCGGGAAGGTTCAGAAGCTGCAGAAACAGTACGGTAAGGATCAGGCAAAGTATAACGCCAAGCTCCAGGAGCTTTATGAAAAGGAAAACGTCAGCCCCATGAGCGGCTGTCTGTGGTCCTTTGTCCCCCTGCTCATTCTGATCCCCCTGTACGCCATCATCCGTCAGCCTCTCACTTACCTTATGGGGGCGACCGCGGACCAGATCGCGTCCATCGCCAATTCCCTGGACTGGGGCAATGTAGCGGTAAACATGGGCTGGGCTACCCCCGACGCCATTTCCAAGGCGCTGGCCGCCTCTCAGGAGGCGGTGGCCGAAGGTACGGCTGCGGTGGTCAGCAGCTTTTCCAATACGGGATACAACCAGATGTATCTGGTTTCCCTGCTGAGCCCGGAGACTCTGGAGGCGGCGCAGGCCGCCGCCGGAGCCACGCCCAAAGCGCTGTTCAGTATGAACTTTGATTTTATGGGGATCAATCTGGCCCTTCAGCCTGCCCTGAAATTCTGGGCAAAGGGCTTGAATTGGGAATCTATCGGCCTGTTCCTGATTCCCCTGGTCTCTGCCGGGACCAGTCTCCTGTTCTCCCTGGTGTCCACCCGGACCAACAGCATGAACGGACAGCAGGCCCAGGACGCCCAGACCAAATCAACCAACCGCATGATGATGATCATGACTCCCCTCATGTCCCTGTGGATCGGCTTCTCCATGCCCGCCGCCCTGAGTATCTACTGGATTGCCAACAACCTGCTGGGTATGTTCCAGGAGTGGGTGTCGGCCAAGGTTCTGAAGAAGGACTATGAGAAGGCCGCCGCAGAGGCCAAACGCCGGGAGATCGAGGAGAAGGAAGAGGAGAAGCGGGAGCGCCGTGAAAAGGCCGAGCGCCGGGCCCGGGAGGCGGAAGAGGCCCGGAAGAACAAGGCAAAGCGGAAGGAAGTGGAGACCGCCGAGGCCGACAAGATTTCCCCGGAGGTCCGTGCAGCCAGCCGGGTGGGCATGCGCCAGTATGCCCGGGGCCGGGCCTATGATCCTAACCGCTTTGGCGGAGTGACTCCCTATCATGAAGAACTGATCTCCAAGGAGATTCAGGCCGCCGAGGCGGCGGCCCGGGCCGCGGAACAGAAGGCCGAGGAAGCCAGGGCGGCTGCCGTTGAAATTCCGGAGGAGACGTCCTCTGTTGCGGAAGAGGCATCTGTGTCCGTCAAGGAGGAGCCCGCCGTTGAAACGCCCGCCCCGGAAGAAGCTGAGAGCGGGACGGACGGGGAACCCCCTGCTGAACAGGCTGTTCCGGCGGAAGAAGAGCCGGAGGAGACCAAAGAGGATTGACACATTTCCCTTTTCGGGAAGGAGATAGAAGATCATGCAAAAGTTTATCGAATGTACCGGAAAGACCCAGGAGGCAGCAGTAGCCGCCGCCCTGGAACAGCTTGGCCTGTCCCGGGAAGAGGTCTCTGTCGAGGTACTTCAGCTGCCCAAGGCGGGTTTTCTGGGCATCGGCGGCACCCCCGCCAAGGTAAAGGTGACCTATGAGGCCCCCGATGAGCCGGAAAAAGAAGAGGCGCCCGCAGTCCCTGAAACCGTGACGGAAACCCCTGCCGCCTCTGCGGAAGAGGAAGAGGAGGAGACCCCTGCCGCTTCCGCGGAAGAGGCCGCTGAGGTCTCCGCCCCGGCGGGGACAGACAGCCGGACGGACAAAATTGTGGACTTTATCACCGGTCTGATGGAGAAGATGGATGTGGACGCCGTTCCCCAGGTGACTGTGGATGACGAGGGAAACTATCTGGTGGAACTGGTGGGTCAGGACCTGGGCGCGGTCATCGGCCGCCGGGGAGAGACACTGGACGCCATTCAGCAGCTGACCGGCTACGCGGTCAACCACGGACAGGCCAAACGGGTCCGGGTCCGGGTGGACGCGGAACATTACCGGGCCAAGCGGGAAGAATCCCTGGTCCGGATGGCCAACCGGGTGGCCGACAAGGTGGTGCGCTACCGCCGGAATTATACGCTGGAGCCCATGAACGCCTATGAGCGCCACGTGATCCACACCGCGCTTCAGGACCGGCCCGGAGTGACCACTTATTCCATCGGCACCGAGCCGAACCGCCGCACTGTGGTGGCATACAGCCAGGACGATTGAGACCGGCCGGTCAAAAACGGAATACAGGAAGATCCCCTGCCCGGTGCAAACGGGCAGGGGATCTTTTTTTCAGGACAGATATCACCGGGCGGGGCGGACGGGCAGCAATTCGATGTATCCCCGGGTGCCGATGGGTTCCAGCTGGATCCGGGGATTGCTCCGGTCCCAGACGTACCCGATCACCGATGGGTCATATTTCCGCTCCGCCGCCCAGAGTTCCTCAATGGCGGAGCAGTAGTCTTCCTCCGCGAAGGGCTCACCCCGGAACATGAGATACCGGGCCGGAGGCAGGGTGATCACATCGAAGCCGTCGGGGATTACTCCATCATAGTCGGGAGAGACCTCCACCCCCTGAACGTATTCGCTGGTCCCCGGGGCGCGGTATGGATCGGGAAGCCACAGACACACCGGCTCTCCGTCCAGGGACCGGATGCTGGTGAGCAGGCCCCAGACGTCACAGCCCACCTCCTCACAGTAGGAGAAATAATCCGCCGCCCGAACCCCTCGCTTGAGGATGACCTTCCGCTCCGGTTTTTCGATGATCTGCACAAACACATTTTTGATCGTTTCCATACTGTCACTCCTTTCCAGATGCTGAAATTTCACGCCATAGGGGACAAACAGGGGAAGGGGGACGGGCGCTGCGGCGTACTCGCCGGGATTGCAGCCAAATTCCCTGGCAAACGCCCGCTGATAGCCGTCCACACTTCCAAAGCCCAGTTCCATGGCCACGTCCAGGACCCGCCGGTTCCCATCCCGGAGCTGGAGGGCGGACCGGCTCAGCCGCAGCCGGCGGATGTAGTCCGCCGGGGTCCGTCCCGTCCACTGGAGAAAAAGACGCCTGGCGTACCAGGGAGAAAATCCCGCCTCCCTGGCCAGATCAGCCGGTGTGACAGGCCCGGCCAGATGAGTTTCGATATAATCCTGCATCCGCTGGACGGCCAGAATCTGTTCCCGCATGGACTTCACCTCCCGGACTGTGTTCAGTATGACAGATCGTTCTGGAAAAGGCTCGACCTTTTTGGCTCATTTTCCGCCGGGGATAAAAAATCAGGAGCGAATCGGGTGCATTCGCTCCTGATGGAAAGGATGATTTGGAGACGGGGGGTCACAGGCCCTTGGCCACATCCTCCAGATAGTTGGGGGAGAAGGACTCCAGCTCCCCGGCGTCGCAGGCCGCGGCCAGAGCGGGGTCGATGGGCAGACGGGCCAGGACGGGAAGATAGTGCCGGGCGGCCACATCGTCGATGTGGCTCTCTCCGAAGATGGCGTGGCGGCTGCCGCAGTCGGGGCACTGGAAATAGCTGTAGTTTTCCACCAGACCCAGGATGGGGATGGTCATCATCTCGGCCATCTTGACCGACTTTTCCACGATCATGCTCACCAGATCCTGGGGAGAGGTGACGATGATGATGCCGTCCACCGGCAGAGACTGGTAGACAGTGAGGGGCACGTCGCCCGTTCCGGGAGGCATGTCCACGAACATATAGTCCACATCTCCCCACTGCACGTCGGTCCAGAACTGCTTCACCGATCCGGCAATGAGGCTCCCCCGCCACACCACAGGGTCGCTCTCATCCTCCACCAGCAGGTTGAGGCTCATGAGCTTGATCCCGGTGCGGGTGGTGACGGGGTAGATGCCGTTTTCATCTCCCATGGCCCGGTCGTGTACCCCGAAAACCTTGGGGATGGAGGGGCCGGTGATATCGGCGTCCAGCACGGCGGCCTTCCGGCCCAGCTTCTGACAGGCGGCGGCCAGAGAGGCGGTGACCAGGCTCTTGCCCACGCCCCCCTTGCCCGACATGACGGCGATGACCTTTTTTACGTTGGAGTTGGGATTGGCCTTGGCCCGAAAGTCAAATTCCTCGGTCCGCTCCCCGCAGCTCTCGCCGCAGGCGGAACAGTCGTGATTGCATTCAGCCATGATGATTCTCCTTTTTAGTGTGATATTCCGCGGGAACCGGCCCGCTTATTTGTAATGGTAGCTTCCCCCACCGATGAATTCCCGGAGCAGGGAATTTTTCGCCACCATCCCGGGATCAATGGGATCAAAGACATCAAAGGCGGCCACCAGATCCAGCAGCTCCGCCCGGCGGTCATTTTCCTGCGGGACCGCCTTCAACAGAGGCATGGCGTAGTTTTTCATCACCGACACCTCATAGGGCAGAGAGGAGTCCACGATGATGTTGGCGGTATATTTGTAGGGGGAGATATAGAGCTTTTCTCCCCGCCGGACATTGGCCCACATGTCCAGGGTCTCGGCCACGCCGGTGCCCCGGAAGTTATAGTCCCGCACCGCCCGGCGGGTCAGCCGCATCCAGGTGCCCTTGAAGCACAGCTTGTTTCCATCCATCACGTTGGACCGGGCGGAGATATAGAGCTTGGTGGCCTCGGGGTGGGGACCGGCGATGCCGGGACCCAGGGCATGGATCCCCTCGAAAATGGCGATCTCATTTTTCCCCAGCTTCAGGGGATAGCCCAGAGTGTCATTGCGCATCTGCCGGGCAAACTCGAAGTGGGGCACCAGGACTTCCTCCCCCCGGGACAGCCGGGTGAAGGTCTCGTCCAGCAGCTCCATGTCCAGACACAGAGGAGACTCGAAGTCGATGTCCCCCTCGGGGGTCCGGGGAGCGGTCCGCCGGTCCAGGGTTTTGAAGTAATTGTCCAGGGAGACCGTATGGGTATTCACCCCCCGGCGCTCCAGCTCCTCTTCAATCTTCAGCGCGGAGGTGGTCTTGCCCGAGCCGGAGGGGCCGGAGAGGAGAACGATGGGGCTCTCCTTCATCCGCTGGATGATCTGGTCGGCCGCCGCGTTGATGCGGGCCTGATAGGCCCCGTCGCATTCGGCCAGAAAGGCGGCGGGATCGGTCTGAATGGCGGCGTTGATCGCACTGAGCTGATAGGCCATGGTTCAAACTCCTTTCGTCTCCAGAAGGAAGGGGGCCAGGGCGGCCTTCTCGTCCCGGAGCTTGTCGATGTCCCGGAGATATTCCTGGGGATATTTGGGGTTGGCAACCCGCCGGATCCTGCCGGTGGCGGGCCAGACCAGTTTGGTGACCCCGCCGCCCCCCAGGGCCAGAATGGTGTGGAGCTCCTCCATCATGGCGATGTTGTAGAGGCTGGAAAAACCGGGTTTTGTCCAGCCCACGTTCTCAAAGGAGCCCGACATGTATTTCTGCCGGTAGAGGTAATAGGGGGCGTAGCCCGCGGCGCGGAGGGAGGCCCAGGCTCTGTCCAGCATGGTCTTCACGTCCTCCCCGGAGGGGAGGTCTTCTCCCTCTTCCATGAGCCGGGAGCCCTTTTTCAGCGCCAGAGTGTGGACGGTGATGTTCTCCGGCCACAGAGCGATGACCTCCGCCAGAGAGCGGGCGAAGCCCTCCGGAGTGTCTCCGGGGAGACCGGCGATGAGGTCCATGTTGACGGCGAAGGGCCCGGCGGCGCGGACCTGGCCGAAGGCCCGGCGGATGTCCTCCCCAGTGTGGGGCCGGCCCATGCGCCGGAGGACCGCGTCCTCCATGGACTGGGGATTGACCGAGATCCGGTCCGCTCCATGGCGGGCCAGAACGGAAAGCTTATCCGGGGAGATGGTATCCGGGCGGCCCGCCTCCACGGTGAATTCGGAGCACCGCTCCATGGGGAGGCAGTCCGCCATGGCGGAGAGAATCCGGTCCAGCTGCTCCGCCGACAGGGTGGTGGGGGTGCCGCCCCCCATGTAGACGGTGCGCACGGTCCGGCCCGTCTCCCTCAGCACCCGGCCCAGGGCCCGGATCTCCCCCTCCAGGGCGTCCGCAAAGGGGCCCACCAGGGGGAGGCATTTGTCTACCGCCGCCGAGATGAAGGAGCAGTAGACGCACCGGCTGGGACAGAAGGGGATGCCCACATAGAGGGAGACCTCATCGGGGCGGAGGGAGGCCTTGGCCCGGACGCTCTCCCGGGCGCAGTCCATGGCCAGCTCCCGCCGGAGGGGAGAGACCCGGTAGGTGTCCCGGAGAACGGCCTCCGCCCGGGCGGGGGAGGCGCCCTGTTCCAGCGCCTTGGCGGGGATTTTCACCGGCCGGACCCCGGTGAGGGCCCCCCAGGGGGGTTCCTGGCCCAGGGCCTTCACCCCGGCGTCGTAAAAGGCCAGCTTCAAAATCCGCTGGCATACCCGGTCGTCGGCCAGACCGCCGGTGAGCTCCGCCGTTTTGGCCCGCCGCCGGGCGGTATAGAGATTTCCCTCATAGGTCAGCCGGGCCGAGGCGGTGAGCCACAGATTTCCCCGGGAGAGGGAGAGCACCAGCGCATTCTCCCCCGCGCCGGGACGCTCGCCGGGAAAGAGGGTGAGCATCATCTGCTCGGCGGCATAGCGGTAATTGTGGCCGGAGAGGATCAGCTTCATCCGTGGGCCCCGAGAGCTTCCAGCATATAGTAATTGTTCTTCCGCTCCCGGTCCAGAGTGGAAAAGCCCTCGTGGCCGGGAAGAACCTGATAGTCCCCCTCCAGCTCGCCCAGCCGTTTGAGGGAGGCCATCATCTCATCATAGCTGCCTCCGGGCCGATCGGTGCGGCCGCAGGAGGAGGCGAAAAGAGTGTCTCCGGTGAAGAGGACGTTCTGACACCGCAGGGTCACGGAGCCTTTGGAGTGGCCGGGGGTGTGGAGAACCTCCACCTTCAGATTGCCCATGGGGACCACGTCCCCGTCCCGCCACAGGGTGAGGGGGCCCAGCCCGGCGGTGGGAAAGAGGTTGTTGTTCACCGCCGCGTCCTCCGGATGGAGATACGTCGGCACATCGGGCAGGGCCTTCCGCAGAGCGGCGACTCCGCCCACATGGTCATAGTGGGCGTGGGTGAGGAAAATGGCCCTCAGGGTCAGGCCGTTGTCCCGGAGAAAGGGGAGAACGGCGTCAGTCACGTCCCCGCCGGGGTCCACAATGGCGGCAGAGCCGCTGTCCTCGTCACAGAAGAGATAGCAGTTGGTGTAGGTGGTGGGGATGAGAATATGTTTGATCTTCATTGGGATCCTCCTTGCCTGTTTTCAGCCCGGAAAGCCGGATTCGCCAGGGAATTGGGACAGGTCCGGGCCCGGTCTCCCCGGACGGACGAAAGAGTCTGAAAAAACCGTGCCGGCTGCCTCACAGAGTGTCGGTATCCAGCAGAATGGTCACCGGGCCGTCGTTTTGGGAATAGACCTGCATGTCGGCACCGAATTCCCCGTGTTCCACGTGGAACCCCCGCTGACGGCACTGGTCCATGAACCGCTCATAAAGGGGGATGGCCGTCTCGGGCCGGGCCGCCCCGGAAAAACCGGGCCGCCGGGATTTGCAGTCGGCGAAGAGGGTGAACTGGGAGACCACCAGGAGGGAACCCTCCGCCTGGGCCAGATTCCGGTTCATCTTGCCGTTTTCATCCTCAAAAATACGCAGGCCGCAGACCTTGTCCGCCAGCTTGTCGCATTGCGCCTCCGTATCGGCGGGGGCGATCCCCAGAAGGACCAGAAAGCCTCCGTCAGTTCTGCCCACGGTGGTTCCGTCAATGTCCACCCGCGCGTTTTTTACCCGTGTCACTACTGCCCGCATGGCACACGCTCCCATCTTGTAAAAGTTACAAAATATTATACTCGTTTCTGGAAAAAAGGTCAACTGAACGGTGAATTTCTTCCATTTAAGAATCTGATGGCCGCGCTTGAATTTTGCATGGAGAAATGCTATGATTAAATGATTAAAGCAGGTACAGCATCCCGCCTGAAATTGGAGGAAACAACTTGGACCGACAGACCACCCGAATTTCCCCGGCGGAAATGGACCGCCAGCGCGAATTCTGTGAAAAAATACATGAGCGCTCCGCCGCGCTCCCTGCCGCCCCCCTGGCCTATGTGGACACCTATGGCTGCCAGCAGAACGAGGCGGACTCCGAACGCATCCGGGGCTATCTCCGCTCCATGGGCTACGGCTTTACCGATGATGAGAATGCCGCCGATGTCATTGTCATCAACACCTGCGCCATCCGGGAGCATGCCGAGGACCGGGTGCTGGGCAACGTGGGCGCTCTGGTCCACGCCAAGCGCCGCCACCCCGGGCAGATCATCTGCCTGTGCGGCTGCATGGCCCAGGAGCCCCAGGTGGCGGAAAAGATCAAGAATTCCTATCGCCATGTGGACCTGGTGTTCGGCCCCCACGCTCTGTGGCGGTTTCCGGAGCTGCTCTACCGGGTGCTCACCCGGCGGGGACGGGTCTTTGACACCGCCGATGAGCCCGGCTCCATCGCGGAGGGAATCCCCGTGGTGCGTCAGAACGGGGTCAAGGCATGGGTGTCCATCATGTATGGCTGCAACAACTTCTGCTCCTCCTGCATGGTCCCCTATGTCCGGGGCCGGGAGCGGTCCCGGAAGCCGGAGGACG
>JAQXNP010000007.1 GCA_029098065.1 Clostridiales bacterium
GCCAGCGCCGGGCATATCTGGATATTGTGGAGGACCGGGGCAGGGCCCTTCAGAATCTGATCACCAGTTTTTATGATCTCTCCCGTCTGGAGGCGGGGGAGTATCCCATTGTCCGGGAGCAGGTGGATCTGCGGGAGGTCATCTCCCGGCTGCTGGCCTCCTTTTACGATGAGTTGGAGGCGCATTTTCAGGTGTCGGTGGATTTGCCGGAGGATATCCCTCCGGTGTGGGGGGATGAGGCCGCCCTCTCCCGGGTTTATACCAATCTGATCCGAAATGCCCTGGAGCATGGCGGCGGGACGCTCTCCGTTCAGGCCCGGCAGACGCCGGAGGGAGTGGAGACCCGCTTCGCCAACGGCGGGGCGGATCTGACGCCGGAGCAGCTTCCCCATGTCTTTGACCGGTTTTTCACCTCTGACCAGACCCGGTCGGGCCGAAACACCGGCCTGGGACTGGCCATCGTGAAAGCCCTTGCCGGCCGTATGGGGGGAACAGCCCGGGCGGAATTGGAGGGAGATCAGTTTGCGGTCACGCTGAGCTGGCAGTGCTGAGAAGAAAATCAAACTCCTCGTATTAAACCAAAAAGTGCAATTATTTTTAAGAAAAAGTGGCAGATTTCCGGTCAAAATATCGGGAATCTGCCGCTTTGTCTTGACATTGAAAAGGAAAGCTGTTAGAGTTTCAAGAGGGGGAGCGGCTGCCTTTTCCGATGGGAAAGGGCGGGGCAAGAGCCGCGGTTCTGCCGGCCTCCTGCGCATGTGCCGGTGTTTCCCGGCGTGAACCCCTTTGATGAAATGGAAAGGCCAGATCAGGGACGAAAGAGGTCGTTTGATATCATGGTAAAGATTGTAAGGAAACAGGTGCTCAATCCCACCGTCACTCTGCTGGAGGTGGAGGCTCCCCTCATCGCCAAAAAGGCCCGGGCGGGTCAGTTCATCATCTTCCGGCTGGATGAGCTGGGGGAGCGGATTCCGCTGACCATCGCCGACTATGACCGGGAGCGGGGGACGGTGACCATCATATTCCAGAAGGTGGGGCTGTCCACCCGACTCCTCTCCGAGCTGGAGGAGGGGGACACCATCCTGGATTTCGTGGGGCCTCTGGGCCTGCCCACCGAGCTGCCCGAGGGGGCCAGGCGGGTATGCGTGATCGGCGGCGGCGTAGGCTGTGCCATTGCCTATCCCCAGGCGAAGGCCCTCTACGGGACGGGAGTGGCGGTGGACGTCATCGCGGGTTTCCGCTCCCGGGACATCGTCATCCTGGAGAAGGAGTTCCAGGCGGTCAGCGACCGGTTCTATCTCATGACGGATGACGGAAGCTGCGGGGAGAAAGGACTGGTCACCAACAAGCTCCAGGCGCTCATCGATGACGGGGCCGACTATGACGCGGTCATCGCCATCGGCCCCATTCCCATGATGAAGTTTGTTTGCAGGACCACCGAACCCTATGGGATCAAGACGATCGTCAGTCTGAACCCCCTGATGATCGACGGGACCGGCATGTGCGGATGCTGCCGGGTCACAGTGGGAGGAAAGGTGCGTTTCGCCTGTGTGGATGGCCCGGACTTTGACGGCCATCAGGTGGACTTTGACGAACTGATGAACCGCAACGCGGTCTACCGGGATCAGGAGGCGGAGGAGCGGGAGGAGTCCCGCCACGCCTGCCGTCTGGATCAGCTGGGCAGATCGCTGATCCGCTGAGGAGGAGAGGAACTATGCCGAATATGAGTCCCACCAGGGTCCGGGCGGAGGAGCAGGACCCCCTGGTTCGAAACAGGAATTTTCAGGAGGTCTCTCTGGGCTATACCAGGGATCAGGCCATTGAAGAGGCCCGCCGGTGCCTGGACTGCAAGAACAGGCCCTGCGTGGCCGGCTGTCCGGTGAATGTCCGGATTCCCGAGTTCATCGCCAAGGTGGCTGCGGGGGATTTCCGGGCCGCCTATGAGATCATCTCGGATACCAACGCTCTGCCCTGCGTCTCGGGCCGGGTCTGCCCGCAGGAGAACCAGTGTGAGGAGCGCTGCGTCCGCGGCATCAAGGGAGAGGCGGTGGCCATTGGCCGGCTGGAGCGGTTTGTGGCTGACTGGTATCTGAAGCATGGAAAGACTCAGCCGGAGAAGCCCGCCTCCAATGGGACCAAGGTCGCCGTGGTGGGCTCCGGCCCGGCGGGACTGACCTGCGCCAGCGATCTGGCGAAGAAGGGATATCAGGTCACGGTGTTCGAGGCCTTTCATACCGCCGGGGGCGTGCTGGTTTACGGCATCCCGGAATTCCGGCTCCCCAAGGCTATCGTCCAGAGCGAGGTCGACAGGCTGGAGGCTCTGGGGGTAGAGCTCCGGACAGACGTGGTGGTAGGCCGGACGATCACCATAGACGAATTGATGGAGGATGGATATCGGGCGGTCTTCGTGGGCTCCGGCGCCGGTCTGCCCATGTTTATGGGAATCCCCGGTGAGAGTCTGGCGGGCGTCTATTCCGCCAATGAATACCTGACCCGTGTCAATCTGATGAAGGCCTATCTCCCGGATCACGACACCCCGCTGCGCCGGAGCAAATCGGTGGCGGTGGTGGGCGGCGGCAATGTGGCCATGGACGCCGCCCGGTGCGCCAAGCGCATGGGGGCGGAAAAGGTCTACCTCCTCTACCGCCGGGATGAGGAGGAGATGCCCGCCCGCCGGGAGGAGGTCAACCACGCCAAAGAGGAGGAAATTGACTTCCGGCTTCTGTGCAACCCGGTTCGGATCCTGGGCAATGAGAATGGTCAGGTCTGCCAGATCGAGTGTGTGCGGATGCGCCTTCAGGCTCCGGACGAGAGCGGCCGCCGCGCTCCGAAAGAAGTCGTGGGTTCCAATTTCTTCCTGCCGGTGGATACGGTGATTATGGCGCTGGGCACCAGTCCCAATCCGCTGATCCGTTCCACCACCCCCGGGCTGGAGACCAACCAAAAAGGCTGCCTTCTGGTGGACGAGGATACGATGAGAACCACCCGGGAAGGCATCTATGCCGGCGGGGACGCGGTCACCGGCGCGGCCACTGTCATTCTGGCCATGGGGGCCGGGAAGAAGGCCGCCCAGGCCATGGATGATTACCTGAGCGGGGAAAAGAGCTGATTTTCGAGGCTTGACGCAGGGTCCTGCCGGGAGAAAATGCAATGGTATCACAGAAAAAGTGCGGAAAGAGAACTCTTTCCGCACTTCTTGATTCTATTCAGGAACAGCCGCTTCCTGACTGCGCCGATTCTTCCGGAGGGGTGACAGACAGCAGGGCCAGACTGTCTCCCAAAACAGTAAAGAAAGCGGCCAGCAGTTCCAGCTGTTCCTCCGTGACCTGCTGGGCGATCTGAATGGAAACCAGGGCAGCTAAAAGGACCAGACTCTGATTTCTGGACTTTCCACAGTTTCTCATCCGGACCGCCCCCTCAGATCAGTTTACGCTGGAATGAACTAAAGGGTGCGCATGTGGTCCAGCTCAGACACCAGCGCCCGCATTTCTTCCCGGCTGCTGACCTGATGGGCGCGTTCCACATATTTGGCCCGTTCGCCGGGGCCCATGTGGCCACAAAGGTGTTCAGCGCCTCCGGGCTCTGGGCCAGAGCCATGGCGAATCCCTCGGGCAATGCCTGAAATGATTCCGGTTCAGACAAGAAAAATCCCTCCTTTCACCGTTAGTATGGGCGGAGGAGGGATCTTTCATCGGAAAATGAATCAAAAGATGTTTGACCGGCGGGAGTTCATGCCCCCAATGTGTCAATCCGCTCCCGTTTTACTTTGCGGTACAGGATTACAGCCAGGACGCAGGAGAAGCCCTCGGCAGCGGGGAAGGACCACCACACCTGATTGGGGGCCAGAAATGCCAGAATCAGACAGGCGGGAAGAGGGACAATGATCTGCCGGGTAAGGCCGAGGAGCAGAGCCAGGCTGGGACAGCCCATGGACTGGAAGGCACTGGAGAGGATAAAGGTAGCCCCCGCGCACAGGAAGGTGGCGCTGATGACCCGCAGGGCATAGGTGCCCGGCGCTATCATTTCTGCGGGAGTATGGAAAATGGCCAGCAGCTGTCTGGGGAAAAGCTGAAACAGAAGGGTGCCTGCTCCCATGATCGCGAGAGCCAGCAGAAGAGCGAAGCGCATTCCCTCCAGAATGCGCCGGCGTTGTTTGGCCCCATAGTTGTAACTGAGGATGGGAGTCAGGCCGTTGTTCATCCCGGCCACCGGCATGATGACGAAGGATTGGAGCTTGAAATAAGCCCCCAGAATAAAGACGGGGGTATCGCCCGACACATCGGTCACCGGGGGCAGAACCAGAATCTTGTTCAGCCCAAGAGTCATAAATGTGCTGAGAGACTGCATGGCCATAGCGGGGACCCCGACCCGGTAGATGTCCTTTAACGCTTCTCCGTCCGGGTGAAAGCGGCGGAGGGAAAGCCGGACTACCGGGTTTTTGGATACCAGAATCAGTCCCACCGTCATGCCGACCCACTGGCCGCAGACCGTGGCGATGGCGGCTCCGGTCACCCCGAGAGCGGGGAAGGGCCCCAGTCCGAAGATGAGAACCGGATCCAGCAGGATGTTGATGACTGCTCCGACGCCCTGAATCACCATGGGTCCCACCGGTTTTCCGCTGGCCTGAAGAACCCGCTCCGAGGCAAACTGCATACACATGCCGATGGAGCCGCACAGCACCACGGTGAGATACTCTCCGCCATAGCGGATGACGGTGGGATCGGTGCTGAAAAATCCCACAAAGCTCCGTCCCAGCAGGAGACCGAGGAACAAAAAGACCAGGTAGGTGAGAAAATAGGCGAAAAAGCCATTGGCGGCCACCGACTCCGCGGCATCCTGCCGCCCCTCACCCAGACGGCGGGAGAGCATAGTGTTGAGTCCGGCTCCGGTACCGACACAGATGGAGATCATCAGCATCTGCGCGGGATAGACCAGAGAGAGGGCCAGAAAACCCTTGGGATCGGACAGGGAGACATAGTGACTGTCTACCATGTTGTAGAGCGCCTGGACAAGCATGGAGAGCATCATGGGCCAGGACATTGTGAGAATGAGCCGCCGGATGGGCATGGTGCCCAGTTTGTTCTCTCCCATTGGCCGGATACCTCCTTAAAAGCAGAACAGGGCGGCTTTCCGCCGCCCTGAAAGGGCCTACACGCCGGGGTCGGATTCCATGCGGATGTTCTGGAACCGGAAGCTGTTTCCATCGTAAAGGATCTCCGCTCGGAAAACTGCCAGACTGGCAGAGAGGGCGGGGACCCAGGCGTCGAGAATGACAGAAAAATGCCCCGACTCTTCCACGAACAGGCAGGTATGACCCAGGATGAGCGGGTCGGAATCGGTGCTCTCCGGCAGGGAGCAGGAGGCCTGCCGGTCCGCCCAGGCGACGGTGAGCTGGAGGGTGCGGCTGTCCCAGTCCGTCTCGATCTCCGTCAGAAGCAGCTGGGCACAGTTGTCCCGGCTGACAGAACAGAGTTCCCAGCCTGCCGGGGAGGGATGGTAAAAAGCCAGGTCATAGGCACAGCCGCCCTGGTCGTCCTGTTCCGTGAGGAACCGGACGGCAAGCTCTTCTCCGCCGTCCTCGTCAAAATCTGCCCACCACAGATCCGGGAGGGAAAGCGCAGAAAACGCCTGATCAAAGTGGGTGAGCGTATCGCCGTCCCGCAAAAGAATACCGCCGCCGTAACCGGGATTCAGACCATAGAGCGCCACGTCAGCCTCTTCCGCAGTGCCCAGCAGGCAGACAGCGGGGGAGGACTTGGCAAAAAAAGAGGACAGGTCCTCCGTCTCCCCGGGCAGATCCTCCGGCGTCAGAGAAGCCCAGGCCGGCGCCGGGTTTTCGGCAGCCTGGGCGGGAGACGCGTCCCCCGCGGCGGAGGGGGAGGCAGAATCGGCGGCGCACCCGGTCAAAAGGGCCAATATGCCGGCCAGAGCAATCAAATTACGAATCATAGCGTTTTGACATACCTCAGATCCACGCAAACGGTATTCGGAGGGAAGGGGATGTCGGTGTGACTCCCGTCCCAGGTGAAGCCGTGAGCGGAATAGAATGACCGGGCTTTTTCGTTTTCCCGCAGGACAAAAACAAAAGCGTTTTTGTGGCCGGCGGCCCTCAGGCGGAGGATGGCTTCCTCAAGAAGAAGTCCGCCGTATCCCTTCCCCCGTTCGCCGGGGCGGGTGTAGAGGGAGACAATCTCTCCCCAGCCCTCATAGCCCCGGGAATCAAACGTGCAGATGGTATCCGCTCTGCCGGCTCCGATCCGGGCCGGACCGTAATTGATGCAGGATACCGGGACATTTTCTCTGTACAGGAGAAGTCCGCGGTAGCGGCCGGTCCTGCTGTCTTCCCGAAAGCAGCTGACCCACCGGTCGTCCGTGATCTCCCGGGCCATGTATTCATCGGGGACAAAGCCCCGGTAAGTATCCCGCCAACCCAGGGCGTGCAGGAGGGACATGGCCGCGAAGTGCTCGTCTTTCCTGGCGTCGGCCAGGGAAAGGCCGTCAGGAAGCGGAGACGGGGCCGGCATGGGATTCTTCCTTTTCCTCCATATGGCACGCCTGCTCCTTGGCCAGAGCCCGGGCATTGGCCAGCATGAGCTTGATGCGGTTTTCCTGGTTGATCTTGGTGGCGCCGGGATCGTAGTCGATGGCCACCACGTTGGACCAGGGGTAGTCGTCCTTGATCTTGCGGATCATACCTTTGCCCACGATATGATTGGGCAGACAGCCGAAGGGCTGAGTACAGACGATGTTGGGGACGCCGGTGTTGATGAGCTCCAGCATTTCAGCGGTGAGGAGCCATCCCTCACCCATCTTGTTGCCGTCGCCCAGATATCCCTGGATGTAATGGTGAAGGTCATGGAAATCCCCGGGAGCCCGGAAACGGTTGGAGCGCTTGAGCGCGTTGATCATGGCGTGCTGATACTTCATCAGATAGTTCTGAAGCCAGTGACAGAACTTTTCCTTGATCCACTTGCCGCCGTAGAGGCCCACATCCACCTCCCGGTTGTTGACCTTGAAGATGATGAAGTCCATCAGCCCGGGCACCACCGGCTCGGCCCCTTCGGAGAGAAGGAAATCACACAGATTGTTATTGCCCAGGGGAGCGTATTTGACATAGATCTCACCCACGACGCCCACCAGGACCTTTTTTTCCAGGGAGACCGGAACCGCCTTGAAGACATCGATAATGCGGTCGAAATTGGCCTCCATGCTTTTGAAGGTCATGCCTTTGCCGTTGTCCATGTCTTTCAGGAGAAAGTCCATGCACTTCTGAACGGCGGCGTCGGTGTCGCCTTTTGTCAGCTCATAGGGGCGCACCTGGTTGGAGACATTGAGGATCAGATCGCCGTAGATGATGGCGAATACCGCCTTGCGCAGAATGCCGGGGGTGAGGACAAAGCCCGGGTTGCGCTCCAGGCCGGACAGATTCACCGAGATGACGGGCACGTAGGACAGCCCCGCCTTTTCCAGGGCCTTGCGCAGCAGGTGGATGTAGTTGGAGGCCCGGCAGCCGCCGCCGGTCTGGGTGATGATGAGGGCCACCTTGTGTGGGTCGTACTTGCCGGACTGCACCGCGTTGATGAGCTGGCCGATGACCAGGATGGCGGGATAGCAGGCGTCGTTGTGGACATACTTCTGCCCCGCGTCGATGACCGGGCGGCCGGTATTTTCCAGCATGTCCACGTGATAGCCCTCGCTGCGGAAGATGCTCACCAGCATGGCGAAATGGTCGGGAAGCATCTGGGGGATGAGAAGGGTGTAATCCTTGCGCATCTCCTTGGTGAAGAGGAGACGGCCGGTCTTGTCATAAACTAATTCTGCCATATCTTCAGGTTCCTTTCCGATAAAAGGGAAACGTTGCACGGCCGCCGGGATCAGTTTTGACGCTTCCGGGCGTCCATGGCTGCCATCAGGGAGCGAATGCGGATCTTGACGGCCCCCAGGTTGTTGATGTCGTCGATCTTCAGCTGGGTGTAGAGCTTGCCGCCCTCTTCCAGGATGGAGCGCACCTCGTCGGCGGTGATGGCATCGGTGCCGCAGCCGAAGCTGACAAGCTGCACCAGCTGCATGTCCGGCTGGGTGCAAACATACCGGGCGGCGTTGTACATCCGGGCCTGGAAGGTCCACTGATTGAGCACCTTCCGGGACTCATATCCCTCCAGGTGGGAGATGGCGTCTTCGGTGACGAGGACGAAGCCCTGTCCGGTGATGAGGTCGTTGATGCCGTGGTTGATCTCCGGATCGATGTGGTAGGGCCGGCCCGCCTGGACCAGAATGGGGAGATTGTGCTCCCGGGCATAGGAAATGTACTTCTGGCCAGTGGCCCAGAGGTCCTTTTTATAGGCGTCATAGGCCGTGTAGGCCGCCTTGGCGGCTGCGGCGCTCTCCCGGCGGGGGATGGAGAATTCCTTCTCCATGATTTGAGCGATGCGCTTTTCAAAGTCCTTGTGCCGCCACAGCCCGACGTAGGGATCCAGGAACCGGGTCTGCTTCAGGGCGGGGACGTTGGCGGCCAGCAGCTCAGGGTAATAGGCCACCACCGGGCAGTTGTAATGGTTGTCTCCGATGCCCTCGTCGTAGTTGTAGGACATGCAGGGATACCAGATGGCGTCCACCCCCATCTCCACCAGGGCCTCCACATGTCCGTGGAGGAGTTTGGCCGGATAGCACACCGTGTCGGAGGGGATGGTGTGCTGTCCCTTGATGTAGAGCTTCCGGGAGGATTCAGGGGAGAGGACGATTTCAAAGTTCAGCTTTGTGAAAAACTCATACCAGAAGGGCAGATTTTCATACATGTTGAGGCCGAAGGGGATGCCGATCCGGCCCCGGACCCCGGTGCCGGAGCCCTTGCCCTCCATGGCCCGCAGTTTCTTGTATTTGTAGACGGACAGGTCCGGGAGTTCCTGCTTCTCCTTGCCCAGGGGCCGGGAGCAGCGGTTGCCGGAGATAAACCGCCGCCCGCCGTCAAACTGGTTGACGGTGAGGGAACAGTGGTTGGTGCACAGCCCACAGGTGGCGGGCTTGGCGGTGTGGGTAAAGTGCTCCAGCGCCCCGGCGTCCAGCAGCTGGGACTTTTCCAGCCCCAGATCCCGGGCGGCCAGAGCGGCGCCGAAGGCTCCCATGAGTCCGGCGATGGTGGGCCGGATGACATCCCGGC
>JAQXNP010000008.1 GCA_029098065.1 Clostridiales bacterium
TTTTCTTTTCCAGGGAGGGCAGTTCCTCACATCCGCCCTCTGCAGGCGGTGGTCACGCCCGGACAGACGCGCCGTCCGCGGCCAGCCGAAAGACCCTCTCCACATCTTCCCGCTCGGCGTGGCCCTCGTGGACCTTCTCCCCGCCCACATAGTAGGTGGGGACAAAATAGTAGTCAAAGGTATCGGCATAGGCCGGCTCCCGGGTCTCATCCACCATTTTGAAGGGGATCTCCCGCCACTCCGGGTGCTCCTCCAGCAGTTCCCTCTGGAATTTCAGCGCCAGGGTGCAGTGAGGGCACCCGGCCATGACAAACAGCAGAATCTCTTTCATTGTCTCTGTCTCCTCTCTTTGCTGACAGCCCCGCCGGCCGCTCTCACTGCCGCCGGAAGGCCACCGTGATATGTCCACCGCAGATCATGCCCAGGTCGCCGCCGCTGGCCAGATCATAGCTCTTCTCCCCGGTCTCTCCGCCGCTCTCCCAGAGGGCCAGGGCATCCTGCCCCACCTGGTACTCCACCCGTCCGCCGCCCACAGTGCCAATGGTGTGTCCGTCGGGATACACCAGCATCCAGGCTCCCGGCCCCCGGGGGGCGGAGCCCGATTTGGCGGTGATGGTACACAGCACCCCGTGATCCGCCGCCGGCGGCGTCAGCGCGGGTCCCAGCCCGGCGCGGACCTGTATCAGCTGGGCGGCGATCTCCACCGCGATCTCCGCCGGCGTCTGTCCCCCCAGGTCCAGCCCGATTGGGGCGTGGACGCTGTCCAGCCGTTCCCGGGACACCCCCGCCTCCTCCAGCGCCTTCCGGGTGGCGGCCACCTTGCCCCGGCTGCCGATCATGCCCACGTAGGCGTACCGCCCCCGCAGGATCTGCTCCAGGCACGCCCGGTCCCAAGCGTGTCCCCGGGTGAGGATGCAGAAAAAGTCGTCCGGCCGGGAGCCCAGCCGGGTCAGCGACGCCTCGAAGGGCCCCGCCATTGTCGCACAGCCGGGAAACCACTCCGGATCGGCGAACTCGGGCCGGTCATCCAGGACAGTGACCTGGAATTCCAGCAGAACGGCCACCTGGGCCAGGGCGCGGGACACATGTCCCCCGCCGCAGAGGATGAGCCGGGACATCTATCATTCCCCTCCTTTACGCAGACGATCAATCAAGGAAAAATACTTTACAGAAAATTCAGGTTGTTGTCGATCCCTGTCGTTCTCTCTCATGGGCAAACCGGAGCAGGCCCTCCAGCACCCCTCCGCCGATGGCCCGGGCCTTGTCCGAGACGGTGAAGCAGTGGCTCTCCTGACATCGGGGGTCGATGTCCCCCGCCTTCATCCCCGCCCGGACCCACTGTCCCGCCGGGAGCATCCCCCGGACGATACCGGTAAGCTGGGCCCGGGTCACAGTGCCGGCCACCCGGGCCACTTCCTGTCCCCGCTCCACCCGCTCCCCGATGGCGGCCAGGGGCTCAAAGGGCCCCTCGGCCCCCGCCCGGATGACCCGCTCCACGGTGTAGCCCCCCACGTCGCCGGGGACTCCGGTGTTGGGGATGGCGGACCCCCGGGTGATGACCCGCCCCAGGTCGTGGCCCCGCATGGTCTCGATGACGGCGTGGCAGTCCACCCCGGCGGTGAAGCCGGGGCCCAGCGCCAGCACGATGGGGGCGTCGTTGATCCGGGTGCCCAGGTTCCGTTTGGCCAGAATGGCGTCCACCTCGGCGTCAAAGTCCATCGCCCGGCGGATCTCCGCCGCCGGGTCGGCCAGGACCGGCACCACACCGGCGGCCAGGGCTTCCCGGACCTCCGCCGCCCCGGCGCACCGCCGGGCGGTGATCCCTTCCACCGTGGTCTCCCCATCATAGATGGCCTGGGAAAAGGCCACCGTCCGCCGGACGGCGGTTGGCCGCTCCAGGTCGGTCATCACCACGGAAAATCCGCTGCGGAACAGCCGCACGGCGGTGCCGGTGGCCAGGTCTCCCGCTCCCTTGATCAAAACCAGCATGCTCCGCCCCGCTCCCTTTCCGAATAGCTGTGGACCGCCCCGTAAATCCCCCGTTCCGCCAGGAGGGCCCGGATCTCCTCTCCCGCCGCCCGGAGCTCCGGCGTGTCCGCCTTGTTCAGCAGGCACCGGAATTCCGCCCCGGGGGGCACGTCCTTCCGCCCTCCTTCGGGGCTGGCCAGGATCTCCGCCACATCCCCGGGCGTGATGAGGTGTTCCGGCCCCACCCGCAGCAGGGCCTCCACCCGCTCCGGCCGGTGGCAGGTCTCCGCCACCGGCTTTCCCAGGCAGTCCAGACCCGCCGCGGCGATGACCGCGTCGGCGTTTCGGGGGATCACCGGCTCATGGTCCGCCGGTACTTTCAGGGGGAGGAGCCGGGCCCCGTCCGCCTCCGCCAGAACCAGATCGGCCAGTCCCGGCAGTGCTTCGGGGGGCACCGCCCCGGCCAGCTTGCCCGGCCTGTCCCAGCGGCCCAGGGTCACCGCCGGATGCCGGGCCAGCAGCCCGGGCAGCGCCGCCGGGTCATCGGTCAGCGGCAGCCGGGGATGGGGCATGATATGGGTGGTGGTGGTCACCAGCACCCGCCGCCCCGCCAGAGCCGCCTCATGGGCCAGGGCGTACAGGGTGGTGGTCTTTCCCCCGCCCCCCACCAGCGCCGCCAGCCGGCAGCGGTCCCGGTCCAGCTTCAGTTCGGTCCAGATCCCCATATCACATCTCCAGGCAAACATCCACACAGAAGTCTTACAGATAGAAAGAGTCTACCACATTTTCCCCCGGGGAGCAAGCCGCCCCGGAGGGGCAGGCCTCATCCGCCTTGCAATCCGCCCGCCCCTGCCCTATAATGGGATCATCACACACGGGAAGGAGGGATCGCCCCATGACTCACGAGGACTATATGGCCCGGGCCCTGGTTCTGGCCCGGGAGGCCCTGGATGCCGGCGAGGTGCCTGTGGGCTGCGTCATCGTCTGGGAGGACGGGCGCATTGTGGGAGAGGGCCGCAACCGCCGGGAGGAGGACCGGGACGCCCTGGGCCACGCCGAACTGGCCGCCATCCGCATGGCCTGTGAGACGCTGGGAGGCTGGCGGCTCCAGCGCTCCACCCTGTATGTGACGCTGGAGCCCTGTCCCATGTGCGCCGGCGCCATTCTCAACGCCCGCATTCCGGAGGTCCGCTACGCCGCGAAAGATCCCCGTCTGGGTGCCTGCGGCTCGGTGCTCAATCTCTTCGAGGAGGATTTCGGCCATCACCCCCGCCTCTATCGGGGGCCTCTTGAGGAGGAAAGCAACCGCCTTCTTCGTGAATTTTTTACGAAACTCCGCAGGAAATGAGAGATTCTTTTATGAGATTTAACATATTTGTAACAATTGCCTGTTTGTTTTTTAACAATCTTTTGGTATCTTAATCCTTGCAAGAGACATCAACTTCTTTTCATTCTATCCTCCAATCCTTTGCAGAAAGGCGACGGCAAGGCCGCCGCCTTTTTGTATTTCCCGTTTTACAGAAAGATGACAGCGAACCGAAAAGATTTAATTCTTTTGTAACAGTTTTTGTTTGGGTTGTTCACAACTCTTGGGTATGATAATACTCGCAAGAGACAGTTTCTTTTCATTTCATTGTATCCTCTTTCCTTGCAGGACGGGCTGAGCGTCAGGAGCAGGCGCCCAGCCTTTTCTGCGTCTTCCCCCTGAACATGATTTGGGCGGCCCCGCTTTCCGGGGCCGCCCAATTATTTTTCCGCTATTCCAGAACCCCCGCTGCCCGGAGAATCTCCCCATCCAGCTCCGGGAAGGGGATCACCGGCGGCTGACCGGGTCTGTGCGGCCCGATCAGCTTCTCCATCCACACCATGTTGTACCAGCGGCCGAACTTGTAGCCGCACTGGTGGAATTCCCCCACCATGGTATAGCCCAGATGGGCGTGGAACTGGGCGCTGTTTTTCGTCAGATACTCATCTTCCGGCTCCGGGTACCCGATGCAGGCGTTCAGATTCAGGATGTTCTGGGCCCGGGAGACATTTTCCAGCGCCTGATAGAGTTTTCTCCCCAGGCCGCCCCTCCGCTGATCCTCTCTCAGATAGATGGTGGTCTCCGCCCCCCAGTCATAGGCGGCCCGGCCCACAAAGGGGTGGGTGTAGACATACCCCAGGATCTCCCCGTCCCGCTGCGCCAGCAGGTAAGGATACTTTTTCAGAATCGTCTCCATCCGCCCCCGAAACTCCGCCAGAGTCGGAACGTCATACTCAAAGGTGATGGCGGTCTTCTCCACATAGGGCGCGTAGATCGCCAGCAGCTCCGCCGCGTCCTCCTCCGGCCGCGCCGTCCGGATCAGAAGTTCTCCCATATCGCTTTCCGCCTTTCCGGGGGCCGTGACGCTCCCACTTGGTCTGGAGCTATTATACCGTCTCCCGGGATTTTTGCAACCCGCCGTTCCCGTCATTTCCGGTCCCTTCGCCGAAAAAGGAAAAAATTTTTCCTTGACATCCCTCTGTCGCAGTGATAGTATAACAGCCAACAAAGCATGATAGAGGCGCGGTCCTCATCAGTACCCCGGATTTCAAGGCCAGGTCAGCCGTCCGCGGGGAAAGGGAGTGCCGCCGAAGGGAGCGCCGGTGCCTGCCGGTACTTTGCCTGGGCCGTTGGGAAATACCTTTCGGACTGTCACAATGTCTGTGAAGCGCTATCATGGTGTGGCCGGGTCGCCTTATATTTTGTATGGGCTTGGTGCATTCCGTGGGCGCTTTTCATAGAAAAGCGCCCGCGTTTTTTATTTGCCGGGCAAGCGAAAGGATTGGATCGATATGATGAAGAGCAAAAAGATTCTGGCCCTGGCCCTGACCATGGGTCTCGCCCTCACCGCCTGCGGCGGCGGGGACAGCACCGCCTCCTCCGCCCCCTCCGAGGCCCCTGAGGAATCCGCCGCCGTGGAAAGCGCCGCCGCTGTCTCCACCGGCGTGGAGGACGGCGTCCTCACCGTCGGTATGGAGTGCGCCTACGCCCCCTACAACTGGACTCAGGCGGATGACTCCAACGGCGCCGTGCCCATCTCCAACGTCCCCGGCTCCTACGCCAACGGCTATGACGTCATGATCGCCAAGAAGGTCTGTGAAGACAACGGCTGGGAACTGGAGATCGTCGCCACCGCCTGGGACTCCCTCATTCCCGCCCTGCAGGCCGGCACGCTGGACGCCATCATCGCCGGTCAGTCCATGACTGAGGAGCGGATGCAGCAGGTGGACATGGCCGGCCCCTACTATTACGCCACCTTCGTCTGCGTCACCAAGGCTGACGGCCCCCTGGCCGATGCCAAGGGCCTCAGCGATCTGAGCGGTACCGCCACCGCCCAGACCGGCACCGACTGGTATGAGTTCTGCCTGCCCCAGATTGAGGGCGCCGACATCCAGTCCGCCGCCGAGACCGCTCCCGCCATGATCATGGCTGTGGAGTCCGGCACCGTGGACTTTATCTGCACCGACATGCCCACCGCCATGGGTGCCGTGGCCACCTATCCCGACCTGAAGATCCTGGACTTCTCCTCCAACCCCGAGGATGACTTCCAGTTCGCCGACGAGGCCGAGCGGGATTCCCACATCAACATCGGCATGTCCGTGGCCAAGGGCAACACCGTGCTTCTGGACGCGCTGAACGCCTCCCTGGCCACCCTGACCACCGATGACTTCGAGTCCATGATGAAGGAAGCCGTCTCCATCCAGCCTGAAATCTGAGCGTAGCCCCTCAACATAACGCCCCCCCGGCCCGGGGGCCGGCGGGCGGGGC
>JAQXNP010000009.1 GCA_029098065.1 Clostridiales bacterium
ATGGATGAGGCCCGCCACATCGGCTCCGCCCTGCTGAAGAAACTTGTGGACCCGGACAGAGCCGGTATAGTCGGTGACATCAAAGCTGATCACCCACCGGCCGCCACGCAGCTCCTTGTGGTCTACGGCGAAGATGGAGCCTTCCACCACCACGTTTCCCATCTCCAGGCTCAGGCCGGACATGGGAACAGGCTCTCCCCTGATCCCGTATTTTCCAAAGATCTGCTTGTCCTGTTTCTTCTCCTTTTTCTCCCTGGGCGCCGCCGTTTTGATGTTCTTCATGGCCGCCCGGCGGAGCTCCTCGGTCCGGCGGAACGCAGCCATGGCCGGATCCTCTTCTGGCGGCGGCAGAGCCTCCTTCTCCGGCGGCGGTTCCGGCAGCGGGATCTCCTCCGGGGGCGGTGCCTCCGGCAGAGGCGGCTCTCCCACGGCGGCCGGCGGCGGCACCGGTTCCGACGCCGTCAGCTCCAGTTCCACTCCAGCCGCCTGATAGGCGGCCGCCAGGGCTGCCCCGGCACTCCGCCGGGTCTCTTCCTCCGGCAGAACAGGACAGGTCACCTGGGCCCGGATGATCCGGCTGTGCCGGTTCACCTGCATCCCGGTGACCTCCCACCCGGATAGAGCTTCCGCCATGCCGCTCTGGACCGGGCAGCCGGAAAGCAGTTTCAAAAAGGGGATCTTCTGTGCCATTTACCCTTGATTCTCCTTTATCTCTCAGCCGCCCCGGGCGGCGGCCCCCTCAGAGCTTTTCAATGAGGGAAAACAGTTCCTCCACCAGCCGGTCCTGGGGGACCTTCTTCACGATCTCTCCCTTTCGGAAAAGAAGGCCCTCTTCAACACCTCCGGCGATGCCCACATCGGCGGCCCGGGCCTCTCCGGGGCCGTTGACCGCGCAGCCCATCACGGCCACGGTAATGGGCTTGTCCACCGTTTTCAGCCGTTCCTCCACCTCTCCGGCCAGCCGGATGAGATCGATGCGGGTCCGCCCGCAGGTGGGGCAGGCGATGAGTTCCGGCCCCTCTCTCCGCACCCCGGCGGCTTTCAGGATATCCCTGGCGGCATAGACCTCCTCCACCGGGTCGGCGGAGAGGGACACCCGCATCGTGTCCCCGATGCCCAGCGCCAGCAGACCTCCGATCCCCACAGCGGATTTCAAAATCCCCATCCGGGGCGTCCCCGTCTCAGTGATTCCTATATGTAAAGGATAATCGCTTTTCATGCTCATCAACTGGTATGCCCTCATGGTGACGGGCACCGAGGAGGACTTCAGCGAGACGCAGATATCCTGAAAGCCCTGCTCCTCCAGCAGGCGGATATGTCCAAAAGCGCTCTCTACCAGGGCTTCCGGAGTGACACCGCCGTATTTCTCCAGCAGAGGTTTTTCCAGAGACCCGCCGTTGACGCCGATCCGAATGGGAAGGTTTCTGCCTTTACAAGCATCCGCCACCGCCTGGACCCGCTCCGGCCCGCCGATGTTCCCCGGATTGATGCGCACAGCATCGCAGCCCTCCTCCACACAGGCCAGAGCCAGCTTATAGTCAAAGTGGATGTCCACCACCAGAGGGATGGAGATCCGCTGTTTGATCTTCCCCACCGCCCGGGCGGCCTCCCAATCGGGGACAGCCACCCGGACGATCTCACACCCGGCCTCTTCCAGCCGCCGGATCTGGGCCGCTGTGGCCTCCACATCCTGGGTCAGAGTATTGGTCATGGACTGAATGGACACCGGCGCGCCGCCGCCCACCGGAACATTTCCCACATGGATCTGTCTTGTCATGGCTCACACCCCGAATTTCTTGAGAATATCGCTGACCGTCACCGCCAGCATCAGGGCCATCAGGCAGGCGAACCCGGCCATGCTGACCCAGTTTTGATATTTGGGATCCATCTTCCTGCCCCTCAGAGCCAGCAGCACACCGTTCACCGCCATAAAGAAGATCTGTCCGCCGTCCAGCGCAGGGATCGGCAGTAGATTCATCACAGACAGATTGATGGAGATAAAGGCAGTGAGCTGCAAAATGTTCACCATGGCCCCCAGAAAGGCCGATACCCCCTGGCTCGCGGCGGCCTGGGCGCCCTCCCGGCCCACCTCGCCCACCATGCCGATGATCCCTACCGGCCCGGACATGTCACGGAGTCCCACCGCGCCGGAGACCAGATCGCCCAGGCTGATCCAGACCATGCGGACATAGTCCACCGACTGGAACCAGGCCAGCTTCAGCCGTCCGATCACCGACAGTCTCTCTACCGCGGGCCGAATCCCCAAAATGACCTGATTGGCCCCATCCACATCCTCGCCGATCTGGCTGGTGAGCTGAAAGTTGTCAATCGTGATCTTCTGTCCGTTCCGCTCCACCACCAGGTCGGCGGAAGAACCGTTTCCCCGGCTGAGATACAGGGCGATATCTCCCGTCAGGTAGATCGCGTGGCCGTCCACCGACACGATCCGGTCTCCGATCTCCAGCCCCTGGAACTGTTCCAGCTCCTCTCCGGCGGTGAAACCGGCCACCACCGGGACATTGATGGCGGTCACCCCGGAATAGAGGCACAGGATAATCAGAAGGCCGGTAAGGAAATTCATCCCCATCCCGGCCAGCAGGATGATGAGCCGCTGCCACCAGGGCCGGTTGGGAAATGCCCTGGGATCACTGGATTCCCCTTCCTCCTCCCCCTCCATGGCGCAGAAACCGCCGATGGGAAACAGCCGGAAGGAGTATTCGGTCTCCTTTCCCCTTTTATGGACGATCTGGGGGCCCATACCGATGGAAAACTCATTCACCTTCACCCCGCACAGCTTGGCGGCGGCAAAGTGGCCGAATTCATGGAGGGCAATCAGGATGCCAAACATGAGGATCGCAATCAGGATATAGAGCATGGAGTCACCTCAAAGAAAGAATCAGCGCGGAAATAACCGGCTCAGTCCGCCGCCCGCCGGGCGGCGGCATCCGCCTCCAGCACATCCTCCAGGGATGGATTCTGGACACAGGCCACAGAACGCAGTGCCCGTTCCACCCGGCGGGGGATGTCACCGAAGCTGATCTCCCCGGCCAGGAACCTGCCCACTGCCACCTCGTTGGCGCCGTTGAGGATGGCCGTGGCGGTGCCGCCGGTGCGGGCAGCCTCCCGGGCCAGGGCCAGACAGGGAAAGTTCTCATAATCGGGCGGGGCGAACGTCAGGGGCGGGCAGGTGAGCAGATCCAGCGGCTTCGCCGGACCCTCCGTCCGCTCAGGCCAGGTAAGGGCGTATTGAATGGGCAGACGCATGTCCGCCGAACCCAACTGGGCCAGGATGGCGTTATCACAGTATTCCACCAGGGAGTGAATGATACTCTCCCGATGGATCACCACTGAAATTTTTTCCAGCGGCATATGGTAGAGGCGCATGGCCTCGATGACTTCCAGGCCCTTGTTCATCATGGTAGCCGAGTCCACCGTGATCTTGGCCCCCATGGACCAGTTGGGATGGTTGAGCGCCTGCGCCACCGTCACATGCTCCAGTTCTTCCCGCTTCCGGCCAAAAAAAGGCCCGCCGGAAGCGGTGAGGATCAGGCGTCGCACCTCTCCCCGGTCCCGGCAGCCCTGTAAAGACTGGAAGATGGCCGAGTGCTCCGAATCTACCGGCACTACCGTGCCCCCGAAGCGTCTGGCGGTATCCATGACCAGCTCTCCGGCGCACACCAGAGTCTCCTTGTTGGCCAGCGCCACCCGCCGCCCCAACTTCAAAGCGGCCAGAGTGGGCTGAAGGCCCACCATCCCCATAACGGCGGTGAGGACCACGTCCGTGCCGTCCAGCGTGGCGGCTTCCACGAGCCCTTCCATGCCGGAGGCCACCCGGATGCCGGTGTCTGCCAGTCTGAGCTTCAGATCGGCAGCGGCGGCGGTATCCATGCACACCGCCAATTGGGGGCGGAACCGGCGGCACTGCTCTTCCAGCAGCGCCGTACTGCGGTTGGCGGTCAGGGCCGTCACGGTAAGGCCCAGGGCCTCAGCGACCTCCAGAGACTGCCGGCCGATCGAACCGGTCGAGCCCAAAAGAGAAATTTTCTGATTCAACTCACTTCACCACCGGAAGGAAATAAAGAAGCAGTTCCACCAGGGGAGCACAGAAGATGACCGAATCGAACCGATCCAGGATTCCCCCATGTCCGGGCAGAATGTTGCCGAAATCCTTGATCCCGTACTCCCGTTTGATATAGGAGAAGGACAGATCTCCCAGCTGGGAGACAAAGCTGCCCAGCACCCCGTAGATGGCCAGCACCCAGAGACGCACCCCCTCCATGCCGAAGAGGGGCTTGGCCAGCAGGCCGTAGATCACGGCACAGACGGTAGCGCCTGCCAGACCGCCGATAGAACCCTCCACCGTCTTCTTGGGCGAGAGTTCCGGGGCCAGCTTGTGCTTACCGAAGGCCATCCCGGCAAACAGGGCAAACGCGTCAGACAAAAATGCCACGACAAAAGGAAGCAGCAGGAAGAACTCCCACCCCTCCCTCTGCCGGATGCGCAGGAAGGAAGACAGAAAGAACGGGATGACCAAAGAGAGGAAGAAGGCTCCCCCCATCTTCTCCAGACCGATCCGCTTGTGACTCCCGATGGCCTCGCAGAACAGAAGCAGCACGTAGATAAACACACCGCACAGGGCAGGCATGGGCCGCCCGCCACCATAGACCCAGAACGGGATCAGAGCGGCCAGCAGAATGGAATAGGCAGTGATCCGGGAATGCTTGAGGAAATCTGTGGAGCACAGGGCTTCATATACCGCGATGGCCGAGAGGATGGACAGGGCGATGGGGATCGAAACTTCCGGAAGTACATAGATGATCACCAGCATCAAAGGGATGCAGACCACCGCCACCAATACTCGTTTTATCATCGGTTAAACGCCTCCAAACCGGCGGGAGCGTCCCTGATAGGCCGCCAGCGCCTTGCGCAGTTCCTCTTTGCCAAAATCGGGCCAGTTCACATCGGTAAAATAGAATTCAGCGTAAGCGGACTGCCACAGCAGGAAATTGGAAATCCGCTCTTCCCCGCTGGGACGGATCACCAGATCGGGGTCCGGAACTCCCGCCGACCAGAGATAGTCTCCGAATTTCTCCTCAGTCAGCGCTTCCGGCTCCGTCGCTCCCGCCATACAATCAGCGGCAAAGGCCCGGGCCGCCCGGACGATCTCATCCCGGCCGCCGTAGTTGAGGCATATATTTACCTGGCACCCTTCAAATTTGGCGGATCGGTCCTGCGTTTCCCGGCACAGCTTCTGCAGTTCGGCCGGCAAAGGGGTCATATCTCCGAAAAAGCAGAAGCGGACCTTCTGCTTCTCCATATCGGCGATCGCTTCCAGCAGATATTTTTTCAGCAGTCCCATAATGGCGGAGACTTCTTCCGCCGGGCGCTTCCAGTTTTCCGTGGAAAAGGCATACACGGTCAGATATTCGATCCCGATCTCCCGGCAGTAGGTGGCGATGGTGCGGAAGGTCTCCGCTCCCGCAGCGTGCCCCGCCGTCCGGGGAAGCCCCCGGCTCTTGGCCCACCGGCCGTTGCCGTCCATAATAATGGCCACGTGCCGGGGCAGACGGCTGAAATCAACCTTTGTCTCTTCCTTTTTCCCAAACAGAGGCATGGAATGACCTCCCGCTTTTGATAGTAATGGATTTCCCGCCAGCTGCCCGGCGGGAAATCCATTGTGCATCCATGTTCAGAAAGGAGCCCGGCCTTACACCGCCATCAATTCCTTGTCTTTCTTGGCCGCCATGTCATCCAGCTGCTTACAGTATTTATCCGTCAGTTCCTGAAGCTCTTTCTCGCAGTCCTTCCGGTCATCTTCCGTAATCTCGCCCTTCTTCTCGGCGGCCTTCAGCTTTTCCATGGCGTCCCGGCGGATGTTGCGCACCGCCACCTTGCCGTTTTCGGCATATTTGCGCACCTGCTTGGTCAATTCCTTCCGGCGCTCCTCGGTGAGCTGGGGGAAAAGCAGGCGGATGACCTTGCCGTCATTCTGGGGATTGATCCCCAGATCGGAGATCTGGATGGCCTTTTCGATCGGTTTGAGCAGGGTGGCGTCCCAGGGCTGGATCATCAGGCTTCTGGGATCCGGGGAGGAAATGGAGGCCACCTGATTGATGGGGGTCGCCGTACCGTAATAATCTACCGTGATCTTGTCCAGCACAGCGGCGTTTGCCCGGCCCGCCCGGACAGAGGAAAAATCGCCGGCCACCACATCCATGGTCTTCTTCATCTTCGCATCGTAATCTTTGTTGAAGTCCTGCATCATGGTCATTCCTTTCTTACGCTCAATTTTACCGCACAAAACGGCTGGGAATGGAGTGCCGTCCCATGCGTCATCCGCAGTTTGTCAATGCAGCGGAATCCGGTGCCCGAAGCTGCCTCGGATCCGTTACTCGCCCTCTTTGATGACCGTTCCGACCTGCTCGCCCATCACTGCCCGGTAGATATTCTCCGGATCTTTGAGGGCAAACAGCAGAACGGGAATCCGGTTGTCCATGGACAGGGATGTAGCGGTGGAATCCATGACCTGAAGATGCTGGGCCAGCACCTCATCATAGGTAATGGTGTCAAACTTCACCGCGGTGGGATCCTTTTTGGGGTCAGCGGAATAAACTCCGTCGATGTTCTTGGCCAGCAGGATCACATCGGCGCCAATCTCAGCAGCCCGGAGCACCGCGGCGGTATCCGTGGAGAAGAACGGGTTGCCCGTACCGCAGCCAAAGATCACCACTCTCCCCTTTTCCAGATGGCGGATGGCCTTGGACCGGATATACGGCTCGGCAATGGCGCGCATCTCAATGGCGGTCTGGACCCGGACCTCGACGCCGTGCTGCTCCAGCACATCGGCCACGGCCAGACAGTTGAGCGTTGTGGCCAACATCCCCATATGGTCGGCACGAGTGCGTTCCATCTTCCCGCCGCCGTCTTTCACGCCGCGCCAAAAGTTGCCGCCCCCGATGACAACGCCTACCTGAACTCCGGCATCCACACATTTTTTGATGACCTGGCACACGCTTCCGATCACATTAAAATCCAGCCCGCGGCCGGCTTCGCCCGCCAGCGCCTCTCCGCTGATCTTCAGCAGTACGCGCTTATATTTTGGGTCAGACATCACGACACCCCTTCTGCAATTTCTTGTTTCTATTTTAATATAGTTTTCCATTTTTGCATAGAGGTTGAAACAAAGTTTTTTCAATTTGTTCACACCTGCAAAAAGCGGGCTGTCCGAATTGACAGCCCGCCGGTGTGAAGACCGCGTTTCATTTCCTCTGTTCCGACAGCACTTCGGTGAGGGCGGCGCACAGCGCCTTCATCTCCTCCCCCGTGCCGATGGTGATCCGCAGATAATTGCTGATCCTGGGTTTATCCCACCAGCGCACCAGGATACCGCGATCCCGCAGGCCATCCAGCAGAACCTTGGCCGGCACCGACTCATGGGTCACAAAGATGAAGTTCGCCGAAGAGTCGCACACGGCGAAGCCCATGTCCCGCAGACGGTTCGACACGGCCGAGCGGGTGTTGATGATCTTGGTACAGGTGGTACGGAAGTAATCCACATCCCGCATGGCTCCAATGGCTCCGGCCTGAGCCAGCTGGTCTACCGGATAAGAGTTAAAGGAGTTTTTCACCGTATTCAGCCCATCGATAAGATCGCAGTTCCCCACGGCGTATCCCACCCGCAGCCCCGCCAGGGACCGGCTCTTGGAGAGGGTCTGAACAACCAGCAGATTGGGGTAGCGGTCCACCAGTTCCACCGCCGACCGCGCTCCGAAGTCCACATAGGCCTCATCCACAATGACCACACTGTGCGGGTTGGCCTCCACGATGGCACGGATGTCGCAGAAGTCGGCCTCCCGGCCGGTGGGAGCGTTCGGATTGGCCAGCACCACTCCGCCGCCCGGCTTCAAAAAGGGCTCCAGCGGCAGGGCGAAATTTTCGTCCAGGGGAATCTCCTCGTAGGTCAGGCCGTAAAAACCGGCAAAGACCGGATAAAACGAGTAAGTGATATCGGCAAAGCGGATGGGCTTGTCCGGATCAAAAAACGCCTGAAAAGCCAGAGACAGGACCTCGTCGGAACCATTGCCCACAAAGACATTCCCCGGCTTCACATCCAGCACCTGGGCGATGGTCTCCCGCAATTCAGTGCATTCCGGATCAGGATAGAGGGGAAGCCTGTCCTCCATGGCCTCCCGGATGGCACGCAGGGCGAGAGGCGAAGGCGGATAGGGATTCTCGTTGGTGTTGAGCTTGATAAACTTGCGTCCCCTCGGCTGTTCGCCCGGAGTATATGGGGTCAGGTTCCGGCAGCGCTCGCTCCACAGTTCTTTCATGCGTCTGTCTCCTTCTCGGTTCTCAGGATCTTCTTGATGCTTTTTTCCGCTTTGGCGCGGGAAATCATCAGTTCATGTCCGCATCCGGCACATCGGAGCTTGAAGTCCATCCCCACCCGCAGGACCAGCCACTGGCGGCTCCCGCAGGGATGCGCCTTTTTCAGCTCCAGGACGTCTCCCACATGGATATCCAAACTCGTTGCTCCTTTCGCCCGGGGCGGCAGTTGTCCCGCAGCCGCCTGCTTTTTACAGATTATTTATATTATAAAAGCCGTTTTCCCCCCTGTCAATTCAAGTTGTCCCTTTGCATATATTGTCCTATCCAGAAAAACAGCGCCTTCACGCGGAAAGGATTTGGTGAAATTGACGAGTCGTTTTCTCCCGGAGGGCCGGCTTCTGTACACGCCGGGAAACACCGCCGCCTGTGCCACGGCGGAAGGATTGGCCAGGGCCCAGGCCCTGGGAAGCATATTGGAAGGGACCGCTCTGCTCTGTGACGAGAATCATGATCTGCTGGTCCGTCTGGGCCCTTTCACCGGCCGCATTCCCAGAACGGAAACCGCCCTGGGAATCGCCGAGGGCAGCACCCGGGATATCGCCATCCTGTCCCGGGTCGGCAAACCGGTGAGCTTCACGGTAGAACGTCTGGACAACAAAGACGGAGTTCTCTGTCCACTCCTCTCCCGCCGCCATGCTCAGGCTATGGCCCTGGAGGAAATCCTCTCCTGGCCGCCGGGAAAAGTGATCCCCGCCACCGTTACCCATCTGGAGCCCTTTGGGGCCTTTGTGGATATCGGATGTGGAATTCCCTCCATGATTGGGGTGGACCGTCTGTCCGTTTCCCGCATCAGCCAGCCCTCCGACCGCCTGCGGGTGGGGGATGAGATCCGGGCCGCCGTGCTCAGTGTGGACCGGACATTGGAGCGGGTCACTCTTACCCACCGGGAACTGTTGGGCACCTGGGAGGAGAACGCCGCCCTTTTCCGTGCCGGAATGACCGTCCCCGGCCATGTCCGGGGAATCAAGGAATACGGTACCTTTGTGGAACTGACGCCAAATCTCTCCGGCCTCGCCGAGTGCCGGGAGGGGGTCCGGGAGGGCGACCGGGTCTCGGTGTACGTCAAATCCATCCTCCCACGTCGGATGAAGCTGAAGCTGCTCATCATCGATATCCTCCCGCCGGAGGAGCGCCCCGAACCGCCCCGGTATTTCATCACCGACGGAGTTTTGGACCGATGGAACTACGCCCCGGAGGGGTGCTGGAAAAGCGGCGGAGAGACGGTCTTTTCCAAATAACACATTCAAACAGAGGGAAAGGGCTCTGCCGCCTGTACGGCGGTATTCATAAAACAGTTCATCCTCCGTATGCTCATGGCCATACGGAGGATGATTCTGACGCGTATTCTTCCCGTTCACCGGCAGCGGATGATCCGGTGTACCCCCTGCAAACGGCAGGTCCACGGGAAGCGGGAGCTTTTGAGCCGCAGGAAAGGCAAACGCCCCGGCGGGGTCCGGTGACGCGGCAGCAATTCTCCCGCCGGGATCGAAGGCCGCGGCTCAAGCCCGCAATATTCCTGTCAGGAGCGCATAAAAAGCGTTCTTTCCTCTCCGGTCAAACTTTGATGCCGCCGCAGATGGTGATCTGTCACACTTCTTTGAATGACAGCCCACTGACAGAATAGTACAGCATCACCAGCCCCGCGCTTAACAGCACGCCGCCAATAATGTCTGTAACCCAATGAACGCCCGAAACCAGTCTGCCAACGACCATAAATGCAGTAAAAGCAGCAAGGACTCTGAGAATCACTTTCCGAATCATTTTATTTCGAATCCGGATATTCAGCTGCACCATTGCCGTCGGAATCATACACATGACGAGCATGGTCGTTGAGGACGGATAGGAGGCCTCCAGGAATCCGTCGATCAGCACAGGTCTGTAATTGACCGCAAACCGTTCGAAAAAGAGGTATGCCGCCATGACCAGAATATAAAATCCGCCGAGCGCAAGAATGCTGCGGTCAACCTGAAAGAAGCTTCTCCTCCGGATCAGCTGCACAAGTCCCAGGATGGCAAAGCTCAACACAAAACACAGGGGAACCAGCCCCAGCCAGTCTGTGATCATATAGACCGTCATATGCACTCCTGTGAGCTTGTGAACAAATCCGTTCAAGTCCGCGAAACCCACGGATGAACCTCCGGGTCCGATCGCCTGAACATCCACGCAGCAGACTGCTGCTGTCCATAATACAAACGCCGCCAGCAATCCCGCTGTGATACAAACATTTCTTCGGGTTCTCTCCTTTATTTTTCATACGCCCTTTGCAATGGATTGGCTTTCGCCTGCATACACGCTAAACGAGCGGACTGAAAAATGAAAGAATTGGCACGTCACATGGATGATACGAATCGTATCACGTCCATTTTATCAGCATGAGAGCCTTGATCGCCAGAAAAACGAATGTAAACGCCGACGCGTAAGGCTGACGGCTGATCATAAAGAAAAGCGCCCCTACGGCACTCAATCCCAAAGAAACCCTGTCCTTACTTTTCAGCCAATACGCTGATCGGCAATTCTGAAGCGCGAGGATCAGTATGCCCCATATGATCATTGCGAAAACGACAATCAGGTAGGGTATTTTTACATACGGCTCGATCTCTGTCAGAGAGAGCAGCGAGACTTCCTGAATCACGCCATCTGCACTCTGACCGAAGAAAGGAAGAAACAGGAACATCGCCACACTGCAATCGAGCAGTCCAAAAACCAGGTTGCGGGAATGGTCTTCCTTTTCTTTGCTTTCTTCTTCCGCAATGGTGAGTATCGCATCACTGGAAAGCACTTCGATATCGCCTTCAGAGAATCTATATTGGGATATCCTCTGCCCGACTTCCATTTTGAGACCGCGGTACGGGAGACATATAACAATTCCGCGAGTTCTTCCTGAGTGAGCCCTCTCTGCTTCCTCAGCTCCTGCAATTTTTCATTGAATTCCATAATCCGACTTTCTTTCCGAACACCACAGAATCAGATTCATTTTGTTCTCTCATGGAACGGCGCACAGCAAACACCCGAAACTCTCTGCCGTCTATGGGAAGAGCGCCCATACGGGTCAAATCTTCGGCCATACCTCCCAGCGGCTCTCCCGCCTTCCCCGACGGCACTGTCTGACAGCCTCCTGCCGGTCGGGGCGGGAGGACCGCTTTTACCCATTCTCTCCCTTGATCTTCTCCCAATAGGCCCGGGCGGCCTGCTCCGTCTTATTGTCCCCGTAATGGTAATACCGGGTGCCGGTCAGCGGATCAGGCAGATACTGCTGGGCAACCCAGTGGTGGGGAAAATTATGGGGATACTGGTATCCCTGTTCCCGCTCCATCCCCGCGGAGTCGGCATGGACATTCTGCAGATGCCTGGGGTAGTCCCCCGTCCTCCCCGCCCGGACATCGGCCAGAGCGGCGTCGATGGCCATGACCACCGAGTTGGACTTGGGGGCGGTGGCCAGCAGGATGACCGCCTGGGCCAACGGCAGTCTGGCCTCCGGCAGTCCCAGCTGAAGGGCGCTGTCCACACAGGCTTTGACGATCTGCGCGGCCTGGGGGTAGGCCATGCCGATATCTTCACTGGCCGAGCACAGAATGCGCCGGATGGCGGTCTGCATATCTCCCGCCTCCAGCAGTCTGGCCAGATAGTGGAGGGCGGCGTCCGGGTCGGACCCCCGCAGGGACTTCATCAGGGCGGAGGCGATATCGAAGTGATCGTCCCCCTCCCGGTCATAGCGCATGGCCGACTTCTGGGCCGCCGCTTCCGCTTCCGCCAGAGTGACCGTCAGAATGTCCCCCGTCCTGGGGGCGGCGTTCATCAGCAGTTCCACCGCGTTCATGGCTTTCCGGCAGTCCCCGCCGCAGGCGGAGGCGATATAGGCGGTCACGCCCTCCTCCGCCTGCGCTCTGGCGCCCAGCCGCTCCCCCATAAGCCGGAATCCCCGCTCCACGGCGGGGATCAGGTCCTCCTGACTCAGGGGTTTGAACTCAAACACGCTGGAACGGGAAAGCACCGCGTTGTAAACATAAAAATAGGGGTTCTCCGTGGTGGAGGCGATGAGCGTCACGTCGCCCCGCTCAATGACCTCCAGCAGCGACTGCTGCTGCTTTTTGTTGAAGTACTGGATCTCATCGAGATAGAGCAGCACTCCATTGGGGGCAAGCAGGGTCCCCACCTGGGAAATGATCTCCTTCACGTCAGCCAGGGAAGCCGTCGTGGCGTTGAGCCGCCTCAGGGTCCGGTTGGTCCGTTTGGCGATGATATTGGCCACCGTGGTCTTTCCGGTGCCCGAAGGGCCATAAAAAATCAGGTTGGGGATCTTTCCGCTCTCAATGATCCTCCGGAGAAGTCCCAACTCCCCCAGGATATGTTTCTGCCCCACCACTTCGTCCAGAGTCTCAGGCCGGATCTCGTCCGCCAGGGGCCGATACGTCATGGGGACCCCCTCCTTTTCACGTTTTTTTCATTCTAACATATGTTCCAGAAGAAAAAAAGCGGGGATTGGAAAATCCATGGTTTCCCCAGGGGGGCGGCGCAAAAACCTGTCGCAATTTCTCCCTGAATATGATATGATAAAAAACAGATTCACCGCATCAGGGGGAATGCCGCATGAAAAAGAAAGAGAGAGCCGCCGCCATTGTAGAGGAACTGAAGAACGTCTATCCCGACGGCATCTGTTCTCTGGTCTATCCCAAGCCCCACGAGCTGCTGTTCTCGGTGCGGCTCTCCGCCCAGTGCACCGACGAGCGGGTCAACCAGGTCACCCCCGCCCTCTTCGCCCGGTTTCCCACGCTGGAGGCCTTCGCGCAGGCCGATGTCCGTGAAGTGGAGGAGCTGATCCATTCCTGCGGCTTCTTCCGGGCCAAGGCCCGGGACATCGTGGCTTCCGCCCAGATGATGCTCTCCGACTTCGGCGGGAAGGTCCCGGACAATATGGACGACCTGCTGAAACTCCCCGGCGTGGGGCGCAAGACCGCCAATCTGATCCTGGGGGATATCTACCACACGCCCGGCGTGGTCATCGCGGACACCCACTGCATCCGCATCTCGGGCCGCCTGGGCCTCACCGACGGCACCAAGGACCCGGCTAAAGTGGAGATCCAGCTTCGCAAGGTCCTCCCCCCGGAGGAATCCAACGACTTCTGCCACCGGCTGGTCCTCCACGGCCGGGCAGTGTGCATGGCCCGGAAGCCGGTGTGTGAAACCTGCACCCTCCGGCCTTGGTGCGATCTCTATAACAAGGGAAATTCTGGGAAATAATTCCTTCTCCTCTTGACTTCCCGCCGGTTCTCTGGTATTCTGAACCTGTGCTTATATAAGTCCATAATTGGTTGGACGTATCTACCGGTTGCCGCAAACAGCCGTCTATCAGCCGCCCACGGGCGTTTTATAGACCTGTCTGCGGCAATTTTGATGGAATAAAGGATGGATCAAATTTGAACACCGCCTCATTTGTTCTGCACGGAGATCTGTGTGACAGCCGGGACCCCCAGCACCTGCGGGGAATACCGGGCGGCTTCCTCGTCTGCGTGGACGGCCGCTGCGCCGGAGCCTTCCCTGTTCTCCCCGACCGGTATGCCGGTCTTCCCCTCATTGACTGTGCCGGAAAGCTGGTCATTCCCGGCCTCACCGATCTCCACGTCCACGCCCCCCAGTACGCCTTCCGGGGACTGGGGATGGATCTGGAACTGCTGGACTGGCTCAATGTCCGCACCTTTCCCGAAGAGAGCCGCTACGCCGATCTGACTTACGCCCGGCAGACCTATCAGTCCTTCGCCGATGACCTGAGACGGTCTGCCACCACCCGATGCTGTGTCTTTGCCACTGTGCATCGGGAGGCCGCCGAACTGCTGATGGATCTGCTGGAGGACACCGGCCTGGTGGCCCTGGTGGGCAAGGTAAACATGGATCGGGACTGTCCGGACGCACTCCGGGAGGACACCGGGGCCTCCCTGGCGGAGACCCGCCGCTGGCTGGCGGACGTTTCCGGCCGGTATGAGCGGATCTCCCCCATCCTGACCCCCCGGTTCGTCCCCTCCTGCACCGACGCCCTGCTGGACGGGCTGGGAGAACTGGCCGCCGAAACCGGCCTGCCCGTCCAATCCCATCTGTCGGAAAACCGGGGCGAGGTGGAGCTGGTGGCCGGTCTGTGCCCTCAGGCCCGCTTTTACGGCGATGTCTACGATCGGTATGGCCTCTTCGGCTCCAACGGCCGGGCGGTGATGGCCCACTGCGTCCTCTCCTCCGAGGAGGAGACCGCTCTGATGAAGGAACGGGGGACCTTTGTGGCCCACTGCCCGCAGTCCAACGCCAATCTCTCCTCCGGGATCGCACCGGTGCGCCGGTATCTGGACGAGGGGCTGAACGTGGGTCTGGGCAGCGATATCGCCGGCGGCTCCTCCCTGTCCATCCTCCGGGCCATGGCCGACGCCGTTCAGGTCTCCAAGCTCCGCTGGCGGCTCCAGGACCAGAGTCTGAAGCCCCTCACCGCCGCCGAGGCCTTCTACCTGGGCACCGCGGGGGGCGGCGCCTTCTTCGGGCCGGTGGGCCGCTTTGAGCCGGGCTATGAGATGGACGCCGTGGTGCTGGATGACGCCCGTCTGTCCGCCCCTTTCCCGCTCACTGTGGAAGAACGGGTAGAGCGGGCCATCTATCTGTCCGACGACCGTGACATTGTGAAAAAATTCGTCCGGGGCCGCTGCGTCCTGTAACCGGAACCGAAAAAGCGCCCCGGCGCGGGAAATTCCCGCGCCGGGGCGCTTTCTGTTTCTGCCGGACGGTTCTACCGCTCCAGCACATAACGCTCTACCATCTGACCCACGCCCGCCTCGGTATTGGCGGGGGCCCGGTACCGGGCGGCAGCCCTGGCCTGGTCGGTGCCGTTGTCCATGGCAAAAGACCAGCCGGCCCACTCCAGCATCTCCAGATCATTGCCCGCGTCTCCGAAGGCCATGACCTCGGAGGGCGCCAGTCCCAGTTGATCCGCCAGAGCCCGGAGGGCCGTGCCCTTGTTCACGCCGCCTGCGGCCAGTTCCATGTTGTGCCGGAGGGCCTGGGCCTCCTCCAGGGGCCCTGTGGCCATTGCCTCGGCCAGCACCCGCTCCCGCTTCTCCGGCGGGACATAGAAGAGGTTGAATTTCTCCACATCCCGCCCCGCCAGCGCCCGGCCCAGGTCAGGAGGAAAGACCGCTCTGGACTCGTAAAAATCGGCAAAGGCGGCGGTCAGGTTGTTGTGGCGGATCAGCGCCTTCTCTGACAAACGGACGTAATTCTGCCCCTGGCAGTAGACCTCAAAGACAATGCCCTCCGCGTGGAGCATGTCGATGATCTTCAGCGCCTGGGCATTGGGAATGGCCTTCTCCCACAGGGTCCGGCCGGTGGCCGTCTCCCGCACCGCGGCGCCGTTGCTGATGAGGGCATAGTCCACCCCGCCCAGCTGCTCCGCCGTATCGCCGATGAGGCTCCAGGTCCGCCCGCTGGCGATGGCCAGCTTCACCCCCCTGGCCGATGCGGCCCGGAGAGCGTCGATGTTCCGCCGGGGTACGGTGACATGGTCGGCGTCCAGCAGAGTGCCGTCCATATCCATGACGATGAGCTTGATTTCCAACGTAAATTTTACTCCATTACCGCTTCAGTTTGACCGCCTGACAGGCCTTTTCGGCAATGGCCCCGGCGGTGAGGCCGTACTTCTCCAGCACCAGCTCGGCTTTGCCGGAGCGGCCGAACACATCCTCCACCCCGTGGCGGAGCACCGGCACCGGGCAGCACTCGCTGACACAGGCGCACACCGCCTCGCCCAGCCCGCCGATGATATTGTGCTCCTCGGTGGTGACAATGCACCCGGTCTCCCGGGCGGCCTGACACACTAAGTCTTTGTCCAAAGGCTTGATGGTATGCATATCGATGACCCGGGCGTCGATGCCCTCTTCCGCCAGCTGCCGGGCGGCCTCCAGAGCCTTCTGCACCATCAGGCCCACGGCGATGATGGTCACATCCTTCCCGTCCCGGAGGGTGACGCCCCTGCCCAGCTCAAACTGATAGCCGGGGATGGAATCGGTGACGGTCTCCACCGCCAGCCGTCCCAAGCGGAGGTAGGCCGGACCCTCATAGTCCAGCAGCGCCTTCACCGCCAGGGTCATCTCGTTGCCGTCGCAGGGACAGCAGACCACCATTCCGGGGATGGACCGCATGGTGGCGAAATCCTCACAGCACTGATGGGTGGCGCCGTCCTCTCCCACGGACAATCCGCCGTGGGAACCCACGATCTTCACGTTGAGGTGGGGATAGGCCACCGAGTTGCGCACCTGCTCAAAGGCCCGTCCGGCGGCGAACATGGCGAAAGTGTTGGCAAAAGGCTTTTTGCCGCAGGTAGCCAGTCCGGCAGCCACGCCTACCATGTTGCTCTCGGCGATGCCCATGTCGAAAAACCGGTCGGGATAGGCCTTGGAAAACCCATCGGTCTTGGTGGCGCTGGCCAGATCGGCGTCCAGCACCACCAGCTCGGGGTACTGCTCGGCCAGATCGACGATGGCCTTGCCGTAAGCGGCCCGGGTCGCGGGTTTGTCTCCCCAGTTTCGCACCCGCCATTTCAAGCCGGTGAAAGGCGGCAG
>JAQXNP010000010.1 GCA_029098065.1 Clostridiales bacterium
TCTACTCCTCCGGCGTGCTCATTATGGACAAGTGCGCCGATGTGGTGCCCGACTGCTTCAGCTTTATCAAGGGCGTGGTGGATTCCCCCGACCTGCCCCTGAATATCTCCCGGGAGACCCTTCAGCACACCAGGGCCCTGCGCATCATCGAGACCAACGTGGAGAAGAAGGTGAAGGCCGAGCTGCTGAAGCTCCAGAAAGAGGACCGGGAGAAGTATCTGAAGTTCTGGAAGGGCTTTGCCCGCCAGCTCAAGTACGGCGTGGTGAATCAGTACGGGGCCAAAAAGGAGCTGCTTCAGGATTTGCTGATGTTCCCCTCCTCCGCCGGCGAGGAGCTGACCACCCTGGCCGCCTATCAGGAGCGGATGAAGGAGGATCAGGGTTCCATCTTCTATCTGTGCGCGGAGAGCCTGGAGATGGCGAAGAGCCTGCCCCAGGCCGAGCGGGTGCTGGACAAGGGATATGAGATCCTCTATTTCACCGACGAGGTGGACGAGTTTGTGGCGCAGACCCTGATGAAGTACGGCGACAAGCCCTTCAAGGATGCCGCCGCCGCCGATGCCCTCCCCGAGACCGATGAGGAGAAGAAGGCCGCGGAGGAGAAGGAAGAGGCCAATAAGCCGGTGCTGGATTTTGTCAAGGAGACGCTGGGGGACAAGGTGTCCGCGGTGCGGATCTCCAAGGTGCTGAAGTCCGCCCCGGTGTGCATGACTGCCGACGGGCCGGTGTCCCTGGAGATGGAAAAATACTTCCAGCGGATGGAGACCGAGGGTGTGGAGATGATGAAGGCCCAGCGGGTGCTGGAGCTCAACGCCGACAGTCCGGTCTATTCCGCTCTGGCCCAGGCGGTGGCCCAGGATCCGGAGAAGGCCAGAAAGTACGCCGAGCTGCTCTATGACCAGGCCCTGATTATCGCCGGCCTGAGCGTGGAGGACACGGCGAAGTATACCGAGTTGGTCTGTTCGCTGATGGTTTAAGACGGGAAAAAACGAGCCCACCGGGGTGACCCGGCGGGCTCGTTTCATTGTTCGGGATTACAGGACCTCTTCGTAGAGAGCCCCGGCGTCGGCCTTGCCCACGATCTCCTGGACGGACAGGACCTTCACCCGAACCGCCCGCTCCCCGAAGCGGAGCTCCAGCAGGTCGCCGGGCTTGACCTCGTAAGAGGCCTTCACCGGCCGACCGTTGGCGGTGACCCGCCCGGCGTCACAGGCCTCGTTGGCCACGGTGCGCCGCTTGATGAGACGGGAATTCTTCAGCCATTTATCCAGACGCATGATAAACTCCTTTTCTGGTTTGCCGCCCAAGGGCGGTATGTATCCCTATTTCGCGGAGAAGCGGGTGCCCACGTCTTTCCCCTCCACGATGTCGTAGAGGGCGTCCAGCCGGTCGGAATTGGCGATGACCATGTCGATGCCGTGGGCCATGGCCCGCCGGGCGGCGGTGAGCTTGGTGTACATGCCGCCGGTGCCCCACTGAGTGCCGCCGCCTCCGGCCAGCGCCTCGATCTCCGGAGTGATGGCATCCACCCGGTGAATGAGCCTGGCGTCCGGGTGCTTCCTGGGATCGGCATCATAGAGTCCGTCAATATCGGACAGGAGGACCAGCAGATCGGCATCGCACAGTCCGGCCACAATGGCGGAGAGGGTGTCGTTGTCGCCCAGCACCTTTTTCTGGCCGGTCTCGATCTCGGTGGAAGATACCGAGTCGTTCTCGTTGACCACCGGAATGCAGCCCAGTTCCAGCAGCGCGGTAAAGGTTCCCGACAGATGTTCCGAGCGGATGGGATCATCCACATCCTCGTCGGTGAGAAGGATCTGGGCCACGGTGAGGCCGTATTCCCCGAAAAATTTGTCGTACAGGTGCATCATCTCGCACTGGCCCACGGCGGCGGCGGCCTGTTTGCGGCGCAGCTCCCCGGGGCGCTCCTTCATACCCAGCTTTCCCGCCCCGATGCCGATGGCGCCGGAGGAGACCAGGATCACCTCGTGTCCCATATTTCTCAGATCGGACAGCACCCGGGCCAGGGCGTCCATCCGGCGCAGGTTGACGCCGCCCCCCTCCCGCAGCAGGGTGGAAGTCCCCACCTTGACCACGATCCGTTGTTGTTCCATGTCTCTCTCTCCTCTCGCCGGAGGCCTGACCGGCCCCCGGAGAACTGCGGTTATCATACCACATTTTTACGGAGAAACAAAGGGGGACAGAGGGCCACGGCAGACTCTTTTTGGAGAAAACGTATAAATAGAGCTTTTTGAAGCAAAATTTTGCCCAGGAAGAAAAGAAACTGGCCGGTTTTCTCCAGTTTGACCGGATTTCTGTTGAAATTATTTGGCAAATGGGGTACAATACTACCTGCTGAATGTGAGAGGGGGGATTTTGTGCTCAATATTGTTCTGGTGGAGCCCGAAATCCCCCAAAATACCGGAAATATCGCCCGAACCTGCGCCGCTACGGGCGCCCGGCTCCACCTGGTGGAGCCGCTGGGCTTTGACATCAGCGACAAGGCGGTAAAACGGGCGGGACTGGACTACTGGCATCTGGTGGATCTTCACGTCTATCCAAGCCTGGAGGAACTCTTTGCCCGGTGCGGCCCAAAGGACATCTGGCTGGCAACTTCCAAGGGCCCGAAGAGCTATACCGATCCCACGGTAACCTTCCGGGACGGCTGCTGGCTTTTCTTCGGCAAAGAGACCGCCGGACTGCCTGCCAGTGTCCGATATTCTCCTCCAGACCGCTGTATCCGTATTCCCATCCGGGCGGAGGCCCGATGCCTCAATCTGTCCAACGCGGTAGCCATCCTTGCCTATGAAGCCCTGCGCCAGACCGGATTTCCCGGCCTGAGGGATTCCGGCGAGATGGCACAGTCCCCAGATCATATCTGAGCAACAAGGAGGTCAACTGATATGAACTACAACAAGAAGACCGTCAAGGATGTGGACGTGAAGGGGAAAAAAGTCCTTCTCCGCTGCGACTTCAACGTACCCCAGGACAAGGCCACCGGCGCGATCACCGATGATAAGCGCATCGTGGCCGCACTGCCCACCATCCGGTATCTGCTGGACAACGGCGCGGCGGTGATCGCCTGCTCTCACCTGGGCAAGCCCAAGGACGGGCCTGATCCCAAACTGAGCCTGGCCCCCGTGGCCAAGCGCCTCAGCGAACTGCTGGGCAAGCCGGTCGTCATGGCCGCCGATGTGGTGGGCCCCGATGCCGCTGCCAAGGCCGCCGCGCTGAAGCCGGGCGAGATCATGCTGATGGAAAATACCCGCTTTGAAAAGGGCGAGACCAAGAATGATCCCGAGCTGGCCAAGAAGATGGCCGGCATGGCGGATCTCTATGTCTCCGACGCCTTCGGCGCGGTCCACCGCGCCCACGCTTCCACCGCCGGTGTTGCCGATTATCTGCCCGCTGTATCCGGTTTCCTCATCCAGAAGGAGTTGGAGGTCATCGGCGTCGCCCTGGCCGATCCCAAGCGGCCCCTGGTGGCCATCCTGGGCGGCTCCAAAGTCAGCTCCAAGATCGGCGTCATCAATAACCTGCTGAACATTGCCGATACCATTATCATCGGCGGCGGAATGGCCTACACCTTCTCCGCCGCCCAGGGCGGCAAGGTGGGCGATTCCCTGCTGGAGGCCGACTGGGAGGACTACGCCAATGACATGGTGAAGAAGGCTGCTGAAAAGGGGGTCAAGCTCCTGCTGCCGGTGGACACGGTGATCGCCGACGCCTATGCCCCTGACGCGCAGACGAAGACAGTCAAGGCCGGGGAGATCCCCGACGGCTGGCAGGGCCTGGATATCGGCCCTGAGACGGTGAAGCTGTACTGCGACGCGGTGAAGGACGCGGGCACCGTCATCTGGAACGGCCCCATGGGCGTCTTTGAGTTCCCGGCCTTTGCCAAGGGGACCGAGGCGGTGGCCGAGGCCCTGAGCAAGACCAGCGCCGTCACCATCATCGGCGGCGGTGACTCCGCCGCGGCGGTCCAGCAGCTGGGCTACGCCGATAAGATGACCCACATCAGCACCGGCGGCGGCGCTAGTCTGGAGTTCATGGAAGGCAAGGAACTGCCGGGCGTGGCTTGTCTGCTGGACAAATAAAATTTCCGGCAGCGCAGACGCCGGTGCCGGGGTCCCCACCGAAGCCCACAACGTGGGATTAGGTGGGGGGAGGAGGGGCAGCAAAATGAGTGAGCTTCCGGCTTCCTCCGGAAGCAGGGGCTGAAGGGCCTGCCGCGGGATGCTCTGAACAAAGCGGCCGGAAAGGACAGCCGTATGGCGGCCCAAGGGCGGGCCGCCGTGCAGATATCGGTTCCATCAGGGGAACGAAAGCATTTCCCATTCACATATAGAAGGAGTTTAAGGATCATGAATAGAAGATACCGTAAGACCATCATCGCCGGCAACTGGAAGATGAACAAGACCCTCTCCGAAACCAAGGCATTTGCCGAGGAACTCAAGCCCCTGCTGGGCCGGCCCAAGTGGTGCGAGGTGGTGCTGTGCGTTCCCTTCGTGAACCTTCAGGCCGCCATCCGTCTCTTCAAGGACAGCCGGGTGGCCATCGGCGCGGAGAACTGCCACTATGAGTCCTCCGGCGCCTATACCGGAGAAGTGTCCGCCGAGATGCTCAAGGAGCTGGGCGTGAAGTATGTGGTCATCGGACACTCCGAGCGGCGCCAGTATTACAACGAGACCGATTTCACCGTCAACAAGAAGGTCCGGGCCGCTCTGGATGCCGGGCTGCGGCCCATTGTATGCGTGGGTGAGAGCCTGGAACAGCGGGAGCTGGGCGTGACCCTGGAACTCATCACCTATCAGGTCAAGTGCGCTCTGGCCGGTGTTCCCGCCGAGAAGATGCGCCACGTGATCTTCGCCTATGAGCCCCTTTGGGCCATCGGGACCGGCAAGACTGCCACTGCCCAGGAGGCGGGGGAGGTTTGCCAGACGATCCGCGCCGTGATCCGGAAGCTCTATGGCGCCCGGGTGGCCCGGGCGGTGACCATCCAGTACGGCGGGTCCATGAATCCCAAGAACGCCAGTGAACTGTTGGCCCAGCCCGATGTGGACGGCGGCCTGATCGGCGGGGCGTCTCTGAAACCGGATCAGTTTGTGGAGATTGTCAACGCGGCGAATCAGGAGTAACCCCGGGCGGATGCTCCGCCGCCGATCAGGCGGGGCCCCCACGAAATCAGAGATTTTGTGGGGAGAGGAGCCGCGGCGGGGCAGAGATGAGCCGCCCGCACCCTCTTCTTTGAGAAAGGCGGTTTCCGGCGGAAAGACGCCTGACTCCAACCATTTAGAATTGAGGTTTTTTTCTCTATGAGTAAAACACCGACCACTCTTATCATTATGGACGGGTTCGGCCTCCGGGAGGAGACCGGGGGCAACGCTGTGGCCAACGCCCGCAAGCCGGTACTGGACAAGATCTTTGCCCAGTGTCCCGGCTGCAAACTGTCCGCCTCAGGCCTGGACGTGGGCCTGCCCGACGGCCAGATGGGCAACTCTGAGGTGGGCCACACCAATATCGGCGCAGGCCGGGTGGTGTTCCAGGACCTGCCCCGGATCTCCAAGGCCATCGACAACGGGGATTTCTTTACCAACCCCGCCTATCTGGATGCCATGAAGTCGTGCCGGGAGGGCGGCGCCGCCCTCCACATCTTCGGACTTTTGTCCGACGGCGGCGTCCACAGTCATATCGACCACATCTTCGCCATTCTGAAGCTGGCGAAGGACCAGGGACTCACCCGGGTCTGGGTCCACCCCTTCCTGGACGGCCGGGATGTGCCCCCCGCCTCCGGAAAAGACTTTGTGGCCCGGCTGACCGCCAGGTGCGCCGAGCTGGGAGTGGGGAAGATCGCCACCGTCTCCGGCCGGTATTACGCCATGGACCGGGATAAGCGCTGGGACCGGGTGCAGAAGGCCTATGACGCCATTGCCGATGCCCGGGGCGTGAAGGCGGATGACCCGGTGGCCGCCGTCCAGGCCTCCTATGACCAGGAGGTGACCGATGAGTTCCTGGTCCCTGTGGTGATCGGAGACTATCCCGGTGTGAAAGCGGGGGACAGCGTCATCTTTATGAACTTCCGGCCTGACCGGGCCCGGGAGATCACCCGCTGTTTCGCCGACCCCGATTTTAACGAGGTGAAGCGGGAGTTCAAGCCGGTGAAATACGTCTGCACCACCGAATATGACGCCTCCATGCCCAATGTGGAGATCGCCTTCCCGCACCGGGAGCTGAAAAACGTCTTTGGGGAATATATCAGTGATCTGGGCCTGACCCAGCTGCGCATCGCCGAGACGGAGAAATATGCCCATGTGACCTTCTTCTTCAACGGCGGGCAGGAGACCGTGTTCCCCGGGGAGGACCGGGCCCTGATCCCCTCTCCCAAGGTGCCCACCTACGACATGAAGCCCGATATGTCCGCCCGTGAGGTGGCCGCTGAAGCGGTGAAGCGCATCGAGAGCGGAGCCTATGACGTGGTCATCCTCAACTTCGCCAACTGCGATATGGTGGGCCATACCGGCGTCTATGAGGCTGCCCGGCTGGCGGTGGAGACGGTGGACGAATGCGTGGGGCAGGTGGTGGAGGCCACCTCCAACATGGGAGGGATCACCCTGATCACCGCCGACCACGGCAACGCCGAGCGGATGCTGGAGGATGACGGAACGACTCCCTACACCGCCCACACCACCAATCTGGTGCCCTTCTATATCGTGGGGGCCAGCGTCCGGCTCCGGGATGGGCGGCTGTGCGATATCGCGCCCACCATGCTGGACCTGATGGGGCTGAAGAAGCCTGCGGAGATGGATGGGGAGACCCTGATCCTCCCGTAAAGAGAGCCGGTTCCGGCGGCGCTGCATCGCCGCCTTGACACAAGCAGGACAGACGCGGCGGCATCCCCTGCCGCGGGAAAGATGAAAGGAGAATATTTTCCATGAAGCAGATCATTGAAATCGTTGACGTTCTGGGCCGTGAGATCCTGGATTCCCGGGGCAACCCCACCGTGGAGGTGGAGGTCTATCTGGATGACGGCACCGTGGGACGGGCCAGCGTGCCCTCCGGCGCCTCCACCGGCGTGTATGAGGCCTGTGAGCTCCGGGACGGCGATAAGAGCCGCTACCTGGGCAAAGGCGTGCTGAAGGCGGTGGAGAACGTCAACACCGAGATCGCCGACTGCCTGGTGGGCATGAACGTGCTGGATCAGGTGGCCATTGACAAGGCGATGATCGAGCTGGACGGCACCCCCAACAAGTCCCGTCTGGGCGCCAACGCCATTCTGGGCGCCTCTCTGGCCTGCGCCAAGGCGGCCGCGGAGAGCCTGGGCGTATCCCTCTACAACTATATCGGCGGCGTCAACGCCAAGGCGCTGCCCGTGCCCATGATGAACATCCTCAACGGCGGTGCCCACGCCACCAACAACGTGGAGATCCAGGAGTTCATGATCATGCCTGTGGGCGCCAAGAGCTGGCACGAGGCCCTGCGCATGTGCGCCGAGGTGTTCCACACCCTGAAGAACACCCTGAAGGAGAACGGCACTCCCGCCGCCGGCGTGGGCGACGAGGGCGGCTACGCCCCCAATCTGAAGAAGGATGAGGACGCTCTGAAGGTCATTGTCCAGGCCATTGAGGAGGCCGGCTTCAAGCCCGGCGAAGACTTCAAGATCGCCATCGACGCCGCCTCCTCCGAGTGGTGGAACGCCGAGGAGGAGTGCTATATCCAGCCCAAGTCCGGCCGCAAGCTGACCCGCCAGCAGCTGGTCAACATGTGGAAGAAGTTCGCCGACACCTATCCCATCATCTCTCTGGAGGACGGCATGGGCGAGGACGACTGGGAAGGCTGGGCCATGCTGACCAAGGCTCTGGGCGACCGGGTGCAGCTGGTGGGCGACGACCTGTTCGTCACCAACGCCGAGCGGGTGCAGAAGGGCCTGGATCTCCATGTGGCCAACTCCGTGCTCATCAAGGTCAACCAGATCGGCACCCTCACTGAGACCCTGGACACCATCCAGAAGGCCAACCGGGCGGGCTACACCACCATCGTGTCCCACCGCTCCGGCGAGACTGAAGATGTGACCATCGCCGACATCGTGGTGGGCATGAACGCCGGCCAGATCAAGACCGGCGCGCCCAGCCGCACCGACCGGGTGGCCAAGTACAACCAGCTCCTGCGCATCGAAGAAGAGCTGGATGATGTGGCGGAGTATCCCGGAATGGACGCGTTCTTCAACCTGAAGAAGTAAAACCTGCTGACCCGAAAGAAGGGGGGCGGCCTCTGGCCGCCCCCCTTTTGCCGTGCTGTCCGGCGCTTCGTTTCCTCGCAAAGCCGAAGTCTTTGAGGGGAGAGGCAGAACAGTGAAAAGAGTGCCGCCCCTGCGTTTTACGCCGGGATGAAAGATGCGGGGTTCATCCCGCCGGAACGCGCGGCGGAATACCCTGGGATGGAGAAAACAAAACTTCAGTGAAAAAAGACGCTGGGCGGTCCGGAACCGTCCAGCGTCTTTGACATAACAAAGTGGTTTTGGGAGCCCTCACAGCTGAAACACTGCCCCGATCACCGCCGCCAGACCGATGTAGACAACGGGATGGAGGTTTTTCAGTTTGGGCAGGCGGAGACACACGAAAACGGCGGCGGCGATCAGAATGGCCGGCCAGCAGGGGGCATATCCGCCCGCCTCACCGGCCTGGCGGAACAGAGCGGCCATGGCGACCGACAGTCCCGCCGAGGTGACAAGGGCGGCCGACGCGGGGCGAAGGCCGAAAAACACACCGTTTACCACCCGATTTTCCTGAAAATGTTTCAAAACGCCGGCAATCAGAAGGACGAGGATGACCGACGGGCAGATCAGCCCCAGAACGCTGGCAGCCGAGCCGGGAACGCCTCCGCAGGCATATCCCACGTAGACCGACATGTTGACTCCCATGGCGCCGGGCGTGGACTCGGCCACGGCGATCATGTCGGCCAGATCGGCGGCGGAAAACCATCCGGTCCGTGCCCCCAGGGCCTGGAGGAACGGGATGGTGGCCAGCCCGCCCCCCACGGAAAAGAGGCCGATTTTAAAAAATTCCAGGAACAGCCGCAGACAGATCATTTCCGCAGCCCCCCTTCCATCGCCTGGCAGATCAGGCCCGCCAGGCCGGCCAGGATCACCAGGATCACCGGGGACCACCCTGCCCAGGCGGCCAGGATCAGCACGGTCAGATAGATCACAACCGCGGCGGGACGCACCAGAGCGGCCTTGGCCAGTTTGACTACGCTGGAGGCCACCAGGGCGGTCACCGCAGCCCGGATCCCGTTGAAGGCGTGAATCACCGCCGGAATATGAGCGAAGTTCTTCAAAAGGGCGGCGATGAGGGTGATGATGATCAGAGAGGGGGAAACCACGCCCAGGACAGCGGCGATCCCACCCGGGATTCCTTTCTGCCTGGCGCCGATAAAGGTGGAGAGATTGACGGCGAGAACGCCGGGGGTGCACTGCCCGATGGCGTAATAATCGGCCAGCTCCTGATCGGTGCACCAGCCCCGCTTTTCCACGACCTCCCGCTGGAGGATGGGCAGCATGGCATATCCGCCGCCAAAGGTACACACGCCGATGCGGGCGAAGGTGAAGAACAAGTCAAAACAGAGATTCATGGGCGAGAAAACCGCGACCTTTCGGGCGTGTGTGCCGGGGCTCCATCGTGGATGAGGCGGCGCACCGTAAATTTGAAACCATGCTCTCCGGCCGGAGAGTTCGGGGCTGAAGGAGCTCCCGGCGGGCGGCAGGCGCCCGTGAGGACGCTTACAATCCTTCCAGCTCCTCCAGCCACAGGGCCGCCACGGCGTCGCTGGGCATCCGCCAGTCCCCCCGGGGAGAGAGAGTGACCGAACCCACCTTGGGGCCGTCGGGGAGGCAGGAACGCTTGAACTGCTGGGCGAAGAACCGGCGGTAGAAGTTTTTCAGCCACTTCAGAAGGGTGGCGCGGTCATAGCCGCGGCCGAAGGCGTATTCCGCCAGGCGCAGCACCTTCCGGGGCGGGAAGCCCCAGCGGACGGCATAGTAGAGATAAAAATCGTGGAGCTCATAGGGTCCCACCAGGTCCTCGGTCTTCTGGGCGATCTGGCCGTTGACGGCGGGGAGCAGCTCGGGGGACACCGGCGTGTCCAGAATGTCGGCCAGCACATGGCTCAGCTCGGGTTCGGACTCCGCCTTGTCGCCGCAGACGTAGCCCACCAGATGGCGGACCAGAGTCTTGGGGATGGAGGCGTTGACGCCGTACATGGACATGTGATCCCCGTTGTAGGTGGCCCAGCCCAGTGCCAGCTCGCTGAGGTCGCCGGTGCCGATGACGATGCCTCCGGTCTGGTTGGCGATATCCATGAGCACCTGGGTCCGTTCCCGGGCCTGGCCGTTTTCAAAGGTCACATCATGGTTCTCCATGTCCTGGCCGATGTCCCGGAAGTGGACCCTCACCGCTTCCCCGATATCCACCCGTTTCAGCGTGGCCCCCAGGCGGGAGGCCAGCTCGATGGCGTTATCCCGGGTGCGGTCGGTGGTGCCGAAGCAGGGCATGGTGACGGCGATGATGTCGCTGGCGGGCCGGTCCAGCAGGTTCATGGCGATGCCGGTGATGAGGATGGCCAGGGTGGAATCCAGCCCGCCGGACAGGCCGATAACAGCGGTTTTGGCCCCGGTGTGTTCCAGCCGCTTTTTCAAGCCCAGGGCGGCGATGCGGAGGATCTCATCGCAGCGCTCGGCCCGGTCGCCGGCGTCGGCAGGGACAAAGGGGGTGGGGGAGACGGGCCGGGTCAGGACAGTGGTGACGGGTTCCAGATCAAAGGGGACCGTCGTGAACCGATCCCGGTGAGCGGTGTGGAAGGTGGTCATCCGCTGGCGCTCAAAGACGAGCTTGTCCACATCGATTTCGCTGACGGTCAGTCCGGCGGCAAAGCGCCGTTCCGCCAGCAGAGAGCCGTTTTCGGCAATGAGGTTGTGGCCGGCGAAGACCATATCCGTGGAGGACTCACCCTCCCCGGCGTCGGCATAGACGTAACCGCACACCAGCCGGGCCGACTGTCCCGCCACCAGTTCCCGGCGGTATCCGGCCTTGCCCACCACCTCGTCGGAGGCGGACAGGTTCAGAATGAGGGTCGCCCCGGCTCCGGCCAGGGCAATGGAGGGGGGCTCGACGGCCCAGAGATCCTCGCAGATCTCCACGCCCATGGTGAGGCCGGGCATGGTCTCGCAGGAAAAGAGCACATCGGTGCCGAAGAAGGTCTCCTGTCCGCACAGGGTGAAAAGGCGGTCGGAGGAGAAGCCCGGTTCGAACCAGCGCTTTTCATAGAACTCGCCGTAATTGGGCAGATAGGTTTTGGGGATGACCCCCAGGATCCTGCCCTTGTGGAGGACGACAGCGCAGTTGTACAGCTTGTTTCCGCGCCGTACCGGCATGCCGAGGGCGGCGACCAGATCCAGAGACTTGGTGGCCTCCAAAATGGTGGACAGCCCCTCTTCAGCTCCCCGGAGCAGGGGGCTCTGGAAAAACAGGTCGGCGCAGGTGTAGCCGGTGAGGCAGAGTTCGGGCAGGCACAGCACCCGGACGCCCTGCCGGTCCGCCTGGCGCATGAGGGTGAAGATCTGTTCGGCATTGTAACGGCAGTCGGCCACCCTGATCTTGGGGGTGCCGGCGGCAACTTTAATCAATCCGTCCCGCATGGAAGGGACCTCCTTTTCTGGTGGAAATCCGCGGTCAGCGTCCCGCGGCGCAGAGGGAGAAATCTGTTTTGGTTATTTTACCCTGATTTGCGTAGAAAGGCAAGAGGGACCGGAAAAGACCGGAGTTCGAAAAACCCGGAAAACCCCTGGCCGAGCGGCCAGGGGTTTTCCGGGTGTGTGTTGTTACAGAAAATTGGAGAGGGATGGTTTTGGGAGGATAGTGTGTATTGGCTCTTCCTGTGTCCAAAAATAAAATACCAAACAATTACGGCAAAATTTTGAAGGAAGTGTGAATAAACTGTAAACCTGTGTTTTTTCGGAAAACAGGAAAAGCGGTCACTTATTCTGCATTTTTCGAAATAAATTGGAAGTTTCAGCTGACCTGACTTCTTCGGAACCCGCACGGTTCGGAGCACTTTTTGAAGCGGTTTCCGGCATACCCGGGGAGAAGGAGACATAGGATGTTTTGACAATACGGACGAGGAGCGTGACAAAAATGGAGACAAGCAAAAACCGGGCCACTCTTCGAGGGGCGGCGGGGGACGTTCCCCGGCCCTCTCACACCAACCACGGCATTACTTACTGCATCTTTCCTCTGGAGGTGGAACGGCTCAGCGGGGCGGTGGACACCCTGAATGTGGTGGCATCGGAGGAGCTGCTGGCCCTCTGCCCGGTGGAGCGGGGCGGAGAGTATGAGGTGACAGGGGAGGTTCGGTCTTTCAACAATCGCAGCGGAGTGGGGAGCCGGCTGGTTATCACATTTTTTGCCCGGGAGCTCCGGCGGGCCCAGGGGGAGCACGCCAATCAGCTGGAACTCATCGGCGTGCTGTGCAAGCAGCCGGTGGTGCGCCGGACTCCGCTGGGCCGGGAGATCTGCGATCTGCTGCTGGCCGTGAACCGGCGGTACGGACGGGCGGACTATCTTCCCTGCATTGCCTGGGGGAGCCTGGCCCGGGCCTGCGGACACCTGGAGGTGGGGGACGCGGTCCATCTGTCGGGACGGCTCCAAAGCCGGAAGTACCACAAAATGGAGGCGGGACGAGAGGAGGAGCGGACCGCCTACGAGGTGTCGGTTATGGCGCTGGAGGAGAAGAGAGCAGAGCCGGGAGAATAGGGAGAAAACAATCAGGCCGCCCGCGGAATCCGCGGGCGGCCTGAGACAGAGATCGGTTCAAACCCGATTTCGGGGAACTGAACGGGAGGAGAGCCCTTCGCTCCGCAGAGCAGGGACAGGCGTTATCTGCACAGCTCCGCAATGGCCTGGGTGAAGATCTTGGCGGACGTCATCAGGTTGTCCACCAGCGCCTGCTCGTTGGCGGAGTGCATCTTGGGGTCAAAGTCGGGGAACTCGCAGCCGAAGGCCACGCCGCCGGGAATGTCGTGCACATAGGTTCCGCCGCCGATGGCCATGGGTTTGGCACCGGTGACCCCGGTATAGGTCTCATAGCATCTGAGCAGGGTCTTTACCAGTTCAGAGTCGGCGCTGACCTTGTGGATGGGAATCATTTCTCCGCTGCCGGTGACGGTAATGCCGTGCTTGGCCAGGCTGGCTTCGCAGGCCCCGGCGCAGTTGTCCTCATTGGCGCAGACGGGGAAGCGCACGTCGAACTTGGCGGAGAACCCGGTTTCGGTGAGGGTCATAAGGGCCAGATTCAGGGTCAGTTCGCCGCTCTCTTCATCGGCCTGGGCAATGCCCAGGGCCTTGCCCCGGTTGTCTCCGAAGGGGAAGAGAGTGTGCATGGACCGGAGGGCCCGGGTGCTGGAGCAGTCGGCCAGAGGCAGCTGGGCCAGCAGCTCCAGAAGGGCGGCGATGGCGTTGATGCCGTCATCGGGGCTGGCGGCGTGGGCGTTGCGTCCGGCGCAGTGGATCCGCACGCCTCCCACCTGATCGGTGACAGACAGCACCGCGCCGGTGGCCC
>JAQXNP010000011.1 GCA_029098065.1 Clostridiales bacterium
TCTTTTTGGCCTCCTCCGCTTCCGACTATGTCAACGGTCATTTGCTGGTGGTTGACGGCGGATATCTCAACTGCTGAGTCCCTGAATGTTTCCGGTTCCCTGCGGCGGCGGATGATCATTGTCAGCATTGTATGGGGAACGATCAAATTGTGGAAAAAATTTTGTGATAATTTTGTCAAAACCCGGCTTGTCAAAGCCTTGGAAATTGAGTATGATTAACATATCTCGTTTTCCCGCCACTGGGAAGGAGATCCGCAATCACAATTAAAGGAGGAACTAAGAATGAAGTTTAAAAAGTTCACTGCGCTGACCTTGTCCCTCGCCATGGCCGCCTCTCTGGCCGCCTGCGGCGGCAGCGACACCAAGGAAAGCGCCCCCGCGGAATCTGCCGCCGCTGAGAGCAGCGCCCCTGAGGCCACCGGCCTCAAGATCGCCATCTGTACCAGCCCCAACACGGTGGATGACGGCTCTTTCAACGAGGACAACTACAACGGCATCCTGTCCTTCATCGACTCCCGGGGCGGTATCGACACCGTGACTCCGATCCAGGAGACCACCGGTGACAATGCCGCCGCTGTCCAGAAGGTCAGCGACGTGGTGGCCGATTATGATGTGCTGGTGTGCACCGGCTTCCAGTTCGCCGGCATCTCCACCATTGCCCAGGACAACCCTGACAAGTATTTTATCCTGGTCGACTCCTTCCCCTCTGACGACACCGGCGCCACTGTGGAGCTGGACAACGTCTATGCCATGCAGTTCGCTGAAAACGAAGGCGGCTTCTTCGCCGGAATTGCCGCCGCTATGGAGACCCAGACCGGCAAGGTGGCCGTGGTGAACGGCGTGGCTTACCCCTCCAATGTCAACTATCAGTTTGGCTTTGAATCCGGTGTGAACTACGCCAACAAGAACCTGGGCACCAACGCCGAGTGCGTGGAGATCGCCTCCTACGCCGGCACCGACGTCACCGGCGCCAATGTGGGCGGCAACTACACCGGCAACTTCGGCGACCAGTCCATGGGCAAGGTTGTGGGCCAGGCTCTGATCCAGGAAGGCTGCGACATCATCTTCGTGGCCGCCGGCGACTCCGGCAACGGCGTGTTCACCGCCGCGAAGGAAGCCGGCAACGTGAAGGTTATCGGCTGCGACGTGGATCAGTATGATGACGGTGCCAACGGCGACAGCAACATCATCCTGACCTCCGCGCTGAAGAACATGGCCATCAACGTGGAGCGCCAGCTTAACGCCATCGTGGACGGCTCCTTCAAGGGCGGCAATGTCACCCTGCAGGCTGACACCGATTCCACCGGCTATGTCTCCGCCGAGGGCCGTCAGCAGCTCTCCGAGAACACTCTGAAGGCGCTGGCTGACGTCTATCCTCTGGTGAAGGACGGCACCATCGTACCCGCCTCCAACTTCAACGGCAACACCCCCGAGGAGTTCCCCGGCCTGTAAGCTGCCGTCTTACTTAGCGTCAACAGGGACGCTCCGTTCGTATCGCCCATACTTGCGGAGCGTCCCGCTCTTTTTCCCGGGGTTCCCGAACTTTTGAGGAGCGCGTCCCACAGGGACGCGTTTCTCAAAGGTCCGAGTACAGTAAGGAGGCAGAGAGATGGCAAATGACGAATATATCGTGGAATTGCGGCACATTACCAAACGCTTTCCCGGCATTATCGCCAATGATGACATTTCCCTCGGCATTAAAAAGGGAGAAATCTTCGCCCTGCTGGGAGAAAACGGCGCCGGCAAATCCACTCTTATGAGCATGCTCTTCGGCATGTATGAGCCTGATGAGGGAGAGATCTATATCCGGGGCAAACTGGAGCACATCTCCTCCCCCAACTATGCCACAAAGCTCAATATCGGCATGGTCCACCAGCATTTCAAGCTGGTGAGCAATTACACCATAGCCGAGAACATTATTCTGGGCATTGAGCCCAAAAAGCTGGCCGGCATTTTCCCCGTGGTAGATATCAAAGGAACGAATGAGAAAGTGGCCGCCCTGTCCAAGCAGTACGGTCTGGAGGTGGACCCCACCGCCAAGATCGAAGATGTGAACGTCTCCACCCAACAGCGGGTGGAGATCCTGAAGATGCTCTATCGTGAGGCGGAGATCCTCATCTTTGATGAACCCACCGCCGTTCTCACGCCTCAGGAGATCGAGTTCCTGCTCAAGATCATCCGGGGGCTCCGGGACCAGGGCAAGACGATCATCCTCATTACCCACAAGCTGGAGGAAATCAAACAGGTGGCCGACCGGTGCGCCATTCTGAACCGTGGAAAGCTCATCGATGTGCTGGATGTGGCGTCCACCTCCACCCAGACCATGGCCAACCTGATGGTGGGCCGTGAGGTGGATTTTGTGCTGGACAAGTCCCCCGCCCGGCTGGGCAGGGAAATTCTGAAAGTGGATCACCTCACTGTCAAAAATTCTGACGGCTTCCCGGTGGTAAAAGATGTGTCCTTTTCTGTCCGCGGCGGCGAAATCTTTGCCATCGCCGGCGTTTCAGGCAACGGTCAGACTGAGATTGCCGATGCGGTGGCCGGCATGGTGGATGCCGCCGAGGGAACCATCACGCTGGATGGCTCCGATATCACTCATACCTCTGTCCGGGAGAGAACCAACGAGGGCATTTCCTATATCCCGGAGGACCGCCAGTCCGTTGGCCTGGTGCTGGATTTTCCCCTCTCTGATAACCTGGCGCTGAAGAGTTATTATAAACCCCCCTTCTGTGAA
>JAQXNP010000012.1 GCA_029098065.1 Clostridiales bacterium
TCTCGGTCATGCCGCTGGTGACGCCCTGATTCACAGCCTAGCCCACGGCGTTTCGGTAGTAGGCGGCGAAGGGAACATCGGTGAACCGGGCGGCAGCAGCTGTGTCGGACTCATAGCACACCATGTAGAAGGAGGTGCCGATGGTCACGGCGCTATTCCAGACCTTCGGGTCAGCAAGCGGGAGAAACCGGATCTTATCGAGATGCGGCTTCATGTCCAGCAACAGACGGGCCCCGGACACGAAATCCACCTGCAAAATGTGGTCCGGCAGCGGCGCGACGGCGGCAAGATACCCTCAGTCCAAATGTGTACCCTCTTTCACAACCTTTTCTACAGATAAAACATCTACCGTGTAGTATTATACGGTGGATGTTAGGGAAAAACCATTAACCAAAGGTTAGGTTTTTGCGAAAGAGTATGGGATCCGGGAGATGGAAGGCTACGATTTGCCGTGAGTCAATATTGACCCACACGAATCACAACCAGACCCTTATTCTGACCCTTACCACGGTAAAACCGGTTAACACGCTCTAACAGCACTTAAAACAATGAAATCTCAAACCCGTTGTGCCGCAGCACTTTGCGGCATTCGGCGGCATCAGGTGACACGGTTCAAGATCGCGTACAGGCGATTCGAATTCTTCACCCGCTGCCAGAAAAAAGCCTTGAATCCCAATGGATTCAAGGCTTTTTCTTCTGTATGGCCTGACTGCTGACCGTTCCCTCTGCGGTGTAGGGCAATTGATACAGCAGAGGTTCCACTATGCCGGAAAAACGCAGCGTTTCATCGCAGCAGTGTACCTCTGTAATGGGAAGCCTCTTGGAAAACATCGTCAGAAATCCCTTTCCCGAGCCGCTCAGAAGATGCAGCTCCAATCTTCCGTACCGCGGTCCGATCGGGGCGATCATTTTGAGAGAATATTGATAGACGCCGCTTTTCATATCTGCTGCTCCTTTCCCGCAGGGGTTTGACTGTACTATATTCGCCATGGCGGATGAGAAAAACGGTCAATCTTTCTCCTTTGGGTGAAATCCGGACAAACAGGCTCCATTTGATGGTCAAATGTCCTGCTTTGACCGTTGCCTTTTTACCGGCCATTTGTATAATAAAATTCAGGATGGTGCTGCACATGAAATACGAAACCGTTTCCCTGAATACGAAAAGAATGTTTTCCGCCGCGCTGAAAGACGCGATGAAGAGCAAATCGCTTTCCAAAATCACAGTCAGTGAGATCATTTGGAAGTGCGGGGTGAACCGAAAAACGTTCTATTACCACTTTTCAAACATTTATGAACTGCTGAAGTGGACCCTGGAGCAGGAAGCGGTGGAAGTGGTCAAAAATTTCGACCTGATGGTCAACGCGGAGGACGCGGTGTCTTTTGTCATTGACTATGTGAGCGCCAACCAGCACATCCTGAACTGTGCGTATGACTCCATGGGCCGGAATGAAATGCGGCGTTTCTTTTACGCGGATTTCATCCACATCACCTCCTCCGTGATTGACCGGGCTGAGGCCGTCGCCGGGCTCCAGGTTGATTTCGGCTTTAAAAAATTCCTCGCGGAGTTTTATACAGAGGCACTGGCCGGGATGCTGATCAACATGTTTACGGGAAACGTCAAGTATGAGCGGGCGGATATCCAGGAAAATATCATTCTGTTTTTGAAAACAGCCATCCCAAACGCACTGCAGGCCAAGAGCGGCGGCTCCGCAAGAGAGATTACCCGTCCGGAACCGTGAGACCGGGCGCGTGAAGCGCGCGTGCCCGGGGACTGGCCCCCTCCGCCGGTCAGATTCCGGCGGTATTGGGCGCGGCAGCCAGACGCCGCATGCGGGCGATGGGGATTTCCCTGCCCGCCGCTGATGAAAACAGGACCGCCCGCCGGTTGAACCGGCGGGCGGTTTTTTATTTGATCATGATCCGCTCATAAATTGGGACGAGCCGTCATAGAGATAGGTCAGTACCAAAGAGGAGGGATGGACATGAGCGCCTTTGAGGAAGCGGCGGCTCTCCTGCCGCCGGCCCTCCGCCGCCGGGCGGAGGAGCTGCCGGAGCCGGTGCGGATGGGCGCGGAGGAGATCCGCCTCCGGGCCGGGCGCCTTCCCACAGTGGTTTTTGAGGGGGAGGAGCGACCTCTGCCCGGCGGGGCGCCGGTGACGGCGCGGGAGCTGGAGCTGACGGTGGAGATCGCCACCCAGGCCAGTACCCACGCCGCCCTGGACCGGGTGCGTCAGGGTTACTTCACGGTCCGGGGCGGCCACCGGCTGGGACTGTGCGGTACAGTGCGGGCGGAAGAGGGCGAGGTGCGGACCCTGAGGACCCTTTCTTCCCTGAATATTCGGGTGGCCCGGGCCGTTCCCGGCTGCGGGACGGAGGCCGCCCGGGCCCTGACAGAAGGCGGACGGCTGCGCAGCGCGATCCTGCTGGCCCCGCCGGGAGGGGGCAAAACCACCCTGCTTCGGGATCTGATCCGGCTGCTCTCCGACGGAGGATACCGGGTGGGACTGGCCGACGAGCGGGGGGAGGTGGCCGCCCTGTGGAACGGGATGCCCCAGTTTGATGTGGGGGCACGGACCGATGTGCTGGACGGCTGTCCCAAGGCCCGGGGACTGATGATGCTCCTGCGGGGGATAACTCCGCAGATACTGGCCTGCGATGAAATCACCGACCCCGCCGACTGGGCCGCTCTGGAACAGTGCGCCAACTGCGGCGCCGCCCTCCTGGCCACCGCCCACGCGGGCAGTCTGGAGGATCTGAGCCGCCGGCCTCTCTACCGGGATATGCTGGCCCGGAGGCTGTTTGACTGCGCGGTGTACATCGACCGGACCAGGACTCCGGCCTGCCGGATGGAGGCGCTGCCATGCTGAAGCTGTTGGGCGCGGTCCTTCTGACCGGCGGGGGACTGACGCTGGGGCTGAAGGCGGTGGGCGGTCTGGTGAGGAGGGCGGAGGCCCTGTCCGCTTTCTCCGCCGCCCTGGGGCTGCTGGAGGGGGAGCTGGCGCTCCGGTCTCCGCCCATGCCCGATCTGCTGGATATCCTGGCCCGGCAGGCCAAGCCTCCCGCGGCGGAGTTCTTTGACGCCTGCGGCCGGGGGCTGGCCGGACTGGGAGAGAGCTCTTTCCGGGAGATCTGGGCCCGGGCGCTGGAAAGCCTGGAGGGAGCGCTGGACCGGGAGGACCGGGACATCCTGCTGGAGCTGGGGCCGGTTCTGGGCCGCTATGACGGGGAGGAACAGCGCCGGGCGGTGTCCGGGGTCCGGCAGAGGCTGGCCGGACAGGAGAAACTGGTCCGGGACAAGCTCAGGCGGGAAGGAAGAGCCTACGGGACCCTGGGGCTGACCCTGGGCCTGTTCCTGACAATTCTGCTCTTGTAGCGGCCGGATCAGGAGGATCATCCATACAGGGAGGAACGAAAACAATGGACGTGGATTTCATTTTCCGCATCGCGGCCATCGGCATCCTGGTGGCGGTGCTCAATCAGGTGCTCTCCCGGTCGGGACGGGAGGATCAGGCTATGCTGACCGCCCTGGCGGGACTGGTGGTGGTCCTGATGATGGTGGTACAGAAAATCAGCGACCTCTTCACCCTGGTGAAGGGGCTCTTCGGGCTGTGAGCGGCCATGGAGATCGGCGGATTGGCGGCCCTGGCGGTGACGGCCGCCCTATGTGCTCTGGTGCTCAAAAAGCAGGTCCCCGAACTGGCCCTTGTGCTGAGCCTGGCGGCGGGGGCGGTGCTGTTATGGAAGGCGCTGGAGGCCGTCTCCGGCGTCCGGGGGCTCATGGATTCCCTGGCCCGTACCGCGGGGCTGTCCCCCGAGGTGTGGAAACCGGTGATCAAGGTGGTGGGGATCGGAATCCTCACCCGGCTGGCCGCTTCCGTATGCCGGGACGCCGGGGAGGGCAGTGTAGCCGCCTTTCTGGAGACGGCGGGGACGGCGCTGGCTCTTTTTACCGCCCTTCCGCTGGTGGAGACCGTCTTCGACACCCTGGGAGGACTATTATGAAGGTGTGTCTGGTGTTATTGCTGGCGCTGTTTCTCCTTCCGGCCCCGGGCCGGGCGGCGGAGTTGTCCGACGCGGTGGGAATGGAGGAGCTCACCGGGGCGGCGGAGGAGTATCTGGACGGCTATCTGAATGTGGACGAGCTCACCGGGAATGATCTGGGATCCGGAGCCAGAGCGATCCTGAATACGGGGAGCGGAGAACTGAAGGGAGCGCTCCGGCGGGCGGGGCGGAGCGGGGTGCTGCTGCTGGCGGTGGCGCTTCTGTGCGGGCTTACCTCCAGCGTACAGGATACTCTGGGGAGTGCCGGCGAGCTGGACCCGTCCCGTCTGGCCGGGGCGGCGGCGGTAACCGTGATCGCGGCGGCGGATGTGAACTCCCTGATGGGGCTGGGCCGGCGGGCGCTGGAACAGATGTCGGCCTTCTCCAAGGTGCTGACTCCCGCGGCGGCGGCGGTGTGCGCCGCTTCCGGATCGCCCATGGCGGCGGTGGCCCGGCAGAGCGCCACGCTCCTGTTCTACACCCTCCTGCTGACGCTGGTGGATCAGCTGCTGGTGCCCCTGGTATATGCCTATGTGGCCGCCTCGGCCGCACAGGCGGCCCTGGGGAACGAGGGACTCAAACGGGTGGCGGCTCTTTTGAAATGGGCGGCCACCATCCTGCTGTCCGGTTTGCTGACCGTCTTTGTGCTCTACCTCAAC
>JAQXNP010000013.1 GCA_029098065.1 Clostridiales bacterium
ATATGAACACCAAAAAACCCTTTGTCACCCTCCCCCAGCTCCAGGAGATGGTCCGGCAGTATCCCACCCCCTTCCATCTCTATGATGAAAACGGCATCCGGGAAAACGCCCGGAAGCTGAAGGCCGCCTTTGCCTGGAACAAAGGATATAAGGAGTACTTCGCCGTGAAGGCCACTCCCACCCCCGCCATTCTGAAGATCCTCCGGGAGGAGGGCTGCGGCACCGACTGTTCCTCCCTCACCGAGCTGATGCTGTCTGACAAGTGCGGTTTTACCGGCGGCGAGATCATGTTCTCCTCCAACGAGACCCCAGCCGCCGAGTACGAGCTGGCCGCCAAACTGGGGGCCACCATCAATCTGGATGACTTCACCCACATTGATTTCCTGAAAGACACGCTGGGCTACATTCCGGAGACCATTTCCTGCCGCTTCAACCCCGGCGGCGTGTTCCAGCTGGGGGAGAGCAAGGAGGGCTTCCAGGTCATGGACACTCCGGGGGACTCCAAGTACGGGTTCACCCGGGAACAGCTCTTCGAGGGCTTCCGGAAACTGAAGGCCATGGGCGCCAAGCGGTTCGGCATCCACGCCTTCCTGGCCTCCAACACCCTGTCCAATGAGTATTACCCCGCTCTGGCGGGCATTCTCTTCCAGCTGGCCGTGGATCTGAAACGGGAAACCGGCTGTGACATCAAATTCATCAACCTCTCCGGCGGCGTGGGTATCCCCTACCGCCCCGACCAGCCCGCCAACGACATCGCCGCCATTGGCGAGGGGGTGCGCCGGAACTTTGAGGAGATCCTGGTCCCCGCCGGCATGGGAGATGTGGCCATCTATACCGAGCTGGGCCGGTTCATGCTCGCCCCCTACGGCTGTCTGGTAACCAAGGTCCTCCACTTCAAGCACACCTATAAGGAGTACGTGGGCGTGGATGCCTGCGCCGCCAACCTGATGCGGCCCGCCATGTACGGGGCTTACCACCACATCACCGTCATGGGAAAGGAGGACGCCCCCTGCGACCACAAGTACGACGTGGTGGGCTCCCTGTGCGAGAACAACGACAAATTCGCCATCGACCGGATGCTGCCGGAGATCAGCATTGGCGACCTGCTGGTCATCCATGATACCGGCGCTCACGGCTTTTCCATGGGATATAACTACAACGGCAAGCTCCGCTCGGCGGAAGTCCTCCTCCAGCCGGACGGCTCCTCCAGACTCATCCGCCGGGCCGAAACCCCGGAGGACTACTTCGCCACTATGATCTTCGAATAAGTCCTTTCTTCTTTTCAAATTCCTGTTTTCTGTCTTTCCAGGGGCTGAAAAGCGGTCCTTCCGCCGGTCAGCCCTGAAAACCGCCTCAGACCGCCGGGGAGGGGTATTCATGACAACCGTAAAAGGCCGCTTCGCCCCCAGCCCCAGCGGGCGGATGCACCTGGGCAACCTGTTTTCCGCCCTGCTGGCCTGGCTGTCCGTTCGCTCCGCCGGAGGGCGGCTGGTCCTCCGGGTGGAGGATCTGGACCCCATCCGCTGCCAGCCCGCCTACGCCTGGCAGCTCATGGAGGATCTGGAGTGGCTGGGGCTGGACTGGGATGAGGGAGGCGAGACCGCCTCCTTCTGGCAGAGCAATCGCGGGAATCTCTATGCCGCCGCCTTTGAACAGCTGCGGGAACAGGGTCTGGTCTATCCCTGCTTCTGTACCCGCATCCAGCGGCTCAATGAGGCTCCCCATGTCCACGAGGTCTCTCCCGCCTGTCCCTGTGCCGGTCTGACCGGGGAGGAGGTGGCCCGGCGCTCCGCGCTCCGCACTCCCAGCTGGCGGGTCCGGGTGCCGCTGGAGACACTCTCCTTCACCGATGGACTCCAGGGACCGTACCGGCAGGATCTGGCCCGGGAATGCGGGGATTTCCCCATCCGCCGCTCAGACGGGGCCTGGGCCTACCAGCTGGCGGTGGTGGTGGACGACGCCGCCATGGGAGTCACCCAGGTGGTCCGGGGCCGGGACCTGCTCTCCTCCACCCCCCGGCAGCTCTGGCTCTATCGGGCCCTGGGCCTGACAGCTCCGGAATTTTACCATGTGCCTCTGCTGCTGGCCCCCGACGGCCGCCGTCTGGCCAAGCGGGATGCCGATCTGGACATGGGGGCTCTCCGGCGGCGGTTCTCCCCGGAGGAGCTGCTGGGGCTGCTGGCCCAAATGGCCGGCCAGCAGGACTCCGCCGCCCCGGTGACCGCCGCCCGCCTGGCGGAGACCTTCGACTGGTCCAAAGTCCCCCGGGAGGACATCACGGTGGGCGCTTCTCTGCTCCGGTCCTGATGGCGTCTGTACAAAAAACGATCCCCGCTCCGGCGTTCAGTTCGCCGGAGCGGGGATCGTTTCGTTTCTCAGATGGTTCGTCTCCGAATCACCGCAGGGTATCCAGCACCTTGGCCACCTGGGCCCGGGTCATGGCCTCTCCCGGCCGCAGG
>JAQXNP010000014.1 GCA_029098065.1 Clostridiales bacterium
GCGGCGGCCAGACGCGCGATGGGCAACCGGAAGGGGGAGAAGGAAACGTAGTTCAGGCCCACGTTGTGGCAGAACTCCACGCTGGTGGGGTCGCCGCCGTGCTCGCCGCAGATGCCCAGATGGATGTCGGGGCGGGTAGCCCGGCCGGCCTTGACGGCCATCTCCACCAGCTGGCCCACACCGGCCTGATCCAGATGGGCGAAGGGATCGTTCTCGTAAATCTTCTGATCGTAGTAATAGTTCAGGAACTTGCCGGCGTCGTCGCGGGAGAAGCCGAAGGTCATCTGAGTCAGGTCGTTGGTGCCGAAGGAGAAGAATTCGGCCTCCTTGGCAATCTCACCGGCGGTGAGGGCGGCGCGGGGCACCTCGATCATGGTGCCGACCTGATACTTCATCTGGATCCCGGAGTCGGCGATGATCTTGTCGGCGGTGGCGGTCACCACGTCCTTGACGAACTTCAGCTCCTTGACCTCGCCCACCAGGGGGATCATGATCTCGGGCACCATGGTCCAGTCGGGGTGCTTCTTCTGCACGTTGATGGCGGCGTTGATGACAGCGGTGGTCTGCATCTCGGCGATCTCGGGATAGGAGACGGCCAGACGGCAGCCGCGGTGGCCCATCATGGGGTTGAACTCGTGGAGGGAGTCAATGACGTTGTGGAGCTTCTCCACGGAGATGTTCATCTCCTTGGCGATCTCCACGATGTCCTCCTCCTTGGTGGGCAGGAACTCATGGAGCGGGGGATCCAGGAAGCGGATGATAACCGGCTCGCCCTGCATAGCCTCATAGATGCCCTCGAAGTCGCCCTGCTGATAGGGCATGATGCGGGCCAGGGCCTTCTTGCGGTCCTCCACGTTATCGGCCACGATCATCTCACGGATGGCCTTGATGCGCTCGCCCTCGAAGAACATGTGCTCGGTGCGGCACAGGCCGATGCCCTGCGCGCCGAAGGTATAGCCCTGCTTGGCGTCCCGGGGATTGTCCGCGTTGGTATAGACCTCCAGCTGGCGGTACTGGTCGGCCCAGCCCATGAACCGGCCGAAGTCGCCGGAGTTGGGGTTGGCGGGAACGGTGGGGATGGCGGTCAGATACACGTTGCCGGTGGAACCGTCAATGGAGATGTAGTCGCCCTCCTTGACGGTGTGGCCCGCCAGAGTGAACTGCTTCTTCTCATAGTCCACCACGATCTCGCCGCAGCCGGAGACACAGCAGGTGCCCATGCCGCGGGCAACGACGGCGGCGTGGGAGGTCATGCCGCCGCGGACGGTGAGGATGCCCTCGGAGACCTGCATGCCCTCGATGTCCTCGGGAGAGGTCTCCAGACGGACCAGGACCACCTTCTCGCCCCGGGCGTGCCACTCCTTGGCCTCCTCGGCGGTAAAGACCACCTTGCCGCAGGCGGCGCCGGGGGAGGCGGCCAGGCCCTTGCCCACGGCCTCGGCCTTCTTCAGGGCGTCGGCGTCAAACTGGGGATGGAGCAGGGCGTCCAGCTGCTTGGGCTCCACACGGAGGACAGCCTCCTTCTCGTCGATCATGCCCTCGTCCACCAGATCCACGGCCACCTTCAGAGCGGCGGCGGCGGTGCGCTTGCCGTTGCGGGTCTGGAGCATGTAAAGCTTGCCGTCCTCGATGGTGAACTCCATGTCCTGCATATCCTTGTAGTGCTTCTCCAGCCGGGTGGCGATGTCCACGAACTGGTCGTAGACCTCGGGCATCTCCTCATGGAGCTTGGAAATGGGGGAGGGAGTGCGCACGCCGGCCACCACGTCCTCGCCCTGGGCGTTGATGAGGTACTCGCCGAAGAGGGCCTTCTCACCGGTGGCGGGGTTGCGGGTAAAGGCCACGCCGGTGCCGGAGCTGTTGCCGGAGTTGCCGAACACCATGGTCTGAACGTTGACAGCGGTGCCCCAGTCATAGGGGATCTCGTTCATGCGGCGGTAGACGTTGGCCCGGGGGTTATCCCAGGAGCGGAACACGGCCTTGACGGCCTCCATGAGCTGAACCTTGGCGTCCTGGGGGAACTCCTCGCCCTTCTCCTTCTTGTAGAACTCCTTGAAGAGGACCACCAGCTCCTTCATGTCCTCGGTATCCAGCTCGATATCCTGCTTGACGCCCTTCTTGGCCTTCACATCATCGATAATCTCCTCAAAGCGCTTCTTGGACAGGCCCATGACCACATCGGAGAACATCTGAATGAACCGGCGATAGGAATCGTAAGCGAAGCGGGGGTTGCCGGTCTTCTTGGCAAAGCCCTCCACAGCCACGTCGTTCAGGCCCAGGTTCAGGATGGTGTCCATCATGCCGGGCATGGAGGCCCGGGCGCCGGAACGGACGGAAACCAGAAGAGGATTGGCGGGATCACCGAACTTCTTGCCGTTGACTTCCTCCAGCCAGGCCAGGTTCTTCATGATCTCTTCCTGGATCTCAGGGGCGATGGCGCGGCCGTCATCGTAATACCTGGTGCAGGCCTCTGTGGTAACAGTGAAGCCCTGGGGCACAGGCATACCGGCGTTGGTCATCTCAGCCAGATTGGCGCCTTTGCCGCCCAGAAGCTCCCGCATATCTTTGTTGCCCTCAGAAAACTGGTAGACATACTTTTGGGACATGTGGATTGGCCTCCTTTATTTTTCACCCTGGGGATATAGTCGGGCGATGTTCGTTCTTATTATATCATTCTCACAAGGAAATGCAAGGAGACTTTTCCTGGTTTAGTAAACTTCCTGTTTTACTTTTTCCCGTTTTTGTTCACTATTTCTCCCCTTTTGACCACCATCACCCCCGGCGGAATTATGCGCAAAAGGAGGGCCGCCGGCCAGGCAGCCCTCCCCTCCGTTTCTTCTCACATTGTCTTTCTGATCTCCCGGACGGTAAGCACCCCGCCGGAAACAGAAAATTTGACTTCCATACCGGCAAATGACATCCCGTAGATCCGCTCCGGGTCCTCCTGATAGGAGGGCCGGGGATCGCACTCCAGCACCCCCAGAAGGGCCTCCCGCCGGTCCGGCGGGACCTGCTCCAGCAGCCCGGGAGGGCATTCCGCCCGGAGCCGCCTGCCGGGGGCGGGAGCGAACCCCTCCCTGGCCTCCGGATAGGCGTCGGCGTAAGGGATATAGGGCTTGATGTCATAAATCGGCGTGCCGTCCATCAGATCCGCTCCCAGCACACGGAGCACCGGCCCCTGGCCGGTGTGCAGCTCCACACGGTCCAGCCTCACGCAGGACAGGCCGATGGGATTGGGCCGGAAAGGAGACCGGGTGGCAAATACCCCCACCCGCTCATTGCCGCCCAGCCGCGGGGGCCGCACCGTGGGGGACCATGTGTCCCGCACCGCCTGAGAAAATTCCCAGATCAGCCACAGGTGGGAAAACCCCTCGATCCCCCGCAGCGCGTCAGGATTCCGGAATTCCGGCTCAAAAACCACTGTACTCCGCAGGTCCTGCACCAGTCCGCTCTGGCGGGGGATTCCGAATTTGGCGGGAAAGTCGCTGCGCATCCGGGCCACCGGTCTCATCCGGCGTCCGCCCCCTGTCTCCTGATCCATTCCAACGCCTCCCTCCGCTCGTTCAGAACGGGCCGGCCCACCCGGCCCTGTATCTTCCTGTATGCCGTTCCAGTATACCCTCTCCGCCGAAAAAAGGGAAGGGGGTTTCTGATCCTGTCCTTCAAAATCCGCTGCCTGCCGGTTCCGCTTTTGGGCGTATTTCCCGGACCGGTCTGCGCACGGTCTCCCGGGAACGGGCCGCGTTCATCAGGGTTCGGGCCGTGAAGAGGCTGTTTCATGTACCGTTTCCCGCAATTGACTTCCGCCTCCGTGAACCCATAGCGGCCGGACAGCTTTCCCAGCTTCTTGCAAGTGGGAGAGCGGAAGGCCAGCCGGTCATCTTTCCCGTCATAGGGGTTGATGCAGGCGCGGGCCTGTGGGATGGCCGCCAGCATGGCGGGAGTCTCCGTCCCCAACACAATCACCGGCGCCTCGAACACATACCCCGGGATCCCGCCGCCTTTGGAAAGGCCGAAACCGGGCCGTTCTGCGGCTGCACCGCAAACCGTGATGATCAAATCTATCTGACTGGCGAACTTGCTGGCATCCGGTTTCTGTCCCGCCTTCCCCGCTTCATCATCACGTCCAGCGGATTGCGGCAGACGAACACCTCAAATTTCTGCCTTCCGGCTTCTGCTTCAGATATTCCTTGCCGGCCTTCTGCAGCGTAGTAACCGGATCAACCGGAGCACCTTCGAAGTGCAGCGCAGAGATGGCATTGAAAAGGCCTCGGGTGCTCTCCATGTGGAAGTTCTCCGGGGAGAGCTTAGCGATGACCTCGCCCACATGATTCGGCTCGTAGAGGATGGTGCCAAGGATGGTATACTCGATCCGCATCAGATTCGTGTAGTCAACCATCAAAGCACCTCCTCATCCTCGGCCCATCCGCTGCCGGCATCGGCCTGGTCATTCGGAGTGTCCAGCTCATCGGCGTCAGCCCATCGGGCGCCGTTGAGGAAAGTAGCCACATAAGGAATGCCAATGCCTCGCTTCCAGTCCTCCGTGGCCTTCAGCTTCACCAGCGCTCTTGCAATGGTGTCGATGAGAGCATCGTCAGGATGGAGCTTGTCCCAGGCATCCATGGCCCGCTGTTTATCCTTTCGTCCGTCCTTTGGATAGAACTGCCAAAGCCCGGAGAACCGTTCTGGCTTCCAGTTTGGAGCCTCTCTCGGCTCTTTGCGCTTGTGCGCACGCGCGCCCCCTTTGGGGGTATGGGGGTTATTTATATTATTCTTATTCTTATTATTCTGCTTGCCGTTTTCGTCAAGACCCCTCTTGCAATCCGGGTGGTCGGTGTGGTATACTATGGGTGTTCTCGTGGTGGAAACCACTTGGCCCTTGACGGTGTACCCGCACCGCCAGGGGCCTTTTATCTTTCTTCAACGAGTTCAAAGTGTATCACCTCCGCCATCGTGAGATTAATCCACTGCTCATTGACCTGCAGCACCGGCTTCCCCGCAGCAGCGGTATAGTAAGCATGAAAGGATGACCCATCTGCAGCCACCCAGTGCAGCCAGTAAGACCGACCAAAATGGGTAAGACACGCCTGACGAATGGACGGGATAGTGAAGCCCTTAGATCTAATCAACCTTGCAAGGCTGGTTTTTGTTGCCCTTGGATAAAGCGCCATCAAACAACCCTCCTAATTACTCCTATCTGCTGGGGCTCCGGAGGCATGGCGTACCCGTTAGCCAGCAGTTCCATGACGGCATCGACATTGACCAACTTCTTGCGGCCGCAGCACACGACCGGCACCGCCTCGGCGCGGATCAGCGCCCGGATATAATGCAGGGTCACCTCAGTATCAGGGTCAGCCTGCTTGATTTCAGCCAGCACCTTTTCTGCTGTTCTCATTCTCGGCATTGTCATCTTGGCCCCTCCTTTGCAAACCGCATCTCGTAGTAGGCCTTATTGGCCTGCTTTGCCATTTCCATCAGTGCATGGAAGTCAGATTCCTCGATGGCATCAATGTGGCCATCAGCAATCATGCGGATCAGCTTCCGGTCAAACCGCGCATCCACCAGATCGAGCACGCAGCTGACATACTCAGCTGCAGCCTCCGCCAGGGGGCGGCCAACCGTGAAGTTGGGAATCAGCTCATTCAGTGCGTTGGTCTGTTCCCGGAGGTATACGCCGGTGAGCCAGGGGGCCTCCAGACATTCAGACAGGATGCTCAGGGCTTCAATGGATGCCGTCCGTGCGCCGCTTTCCCAGGCCCGGATGGTATCATCCGAATAGCCGCAGCGGCCGGCGAGGGCTTCTTGGGTCAAACCCTTACCAATCCGCGCCCTTTGGATGGCATTTGGCTTATTTTGGTACATGG
>JAQXNP010000015.1 GCA_029098065.1 Clostridiales bacterium
TGGAGGGCGCCTCTGGTGCACAGATCCACGCAGGAGGCGTAGTCAGGATCGGCTTTGCCCTCCATAATGCCGGAGATCTCCCGGAACTGGCGGCGGACCTCCACCACAATGGACTGGGCGGCCCGCTGGACGCCGGACATGGTCAGCGCGGCGAAAACGAAGGTGAGCATGGCGCCCACAAAGATACCCACCAGCACAGCGGGGTTGGTCAGCTCCAGGTCGATGGCAGAGGTCTTGGTCTTGACCACATCCACGTAGGAGACCAGCAGGGCCAGGGCGGTCAGAGCGGCGGAGCCGATGGCGAAGCCCTTGCCGGTGGCGGCGGTGGTGTTGCCCAGAGAGTCCAGAGCATCGGTGCGGTTGCGGACTTCCTCACCCAGACCGCTCATCTCGGCGATGCCGCCGGCGTTGTCGGCCACCGGGCCGTAGGCGTCGGTAGCCAGAGTGATACCCAAGGTGGAGAGCATGCCCACGGCGGCGATGCCGATGCCGTAGAGGCCCTTGGCAAAGCTGGCGTTATAGAGCTCCTGGTTGGCGGTGTTCAGGGAACCGCCGGCGGCCAGGAACGCCACGATGATGGCGATGGAGATGATGACGATGGGGGCGGCGGTGGAGTTCATGCCCAGGGACAGACCGCCGATGATGGTGGTGGCGGCGCCGGTCTCGGTGGAGTCGGCCAGAGTCTGGGTGGGCTTGTAGGTGTCAGAAGTGAAGTACTCGGTGAAGTAGCCGATGGCGCAGCCGGCGATCAGACCGGCCACAATGGCCACATAGGCGCCCCAGGAACCCATCAGAATGTAGGTGACGGGGGCGGCCACGATGGCGGCCAGCAGAGCGGCGGTGTAAGTGCCCTTGCGGAGGGTCTTCAGCAGGGAACGCTGATCGGCGTTCTCCTTGGTTTTGACCAGGAAGGAGCCCAGCAGGGAGCACAGCACGCCCACCACAGCCACGGCCAGGGGCAGCAGCATGGCGTTCCAGGCCATGCCGTCGGCGGCAAAGGCGGAGGCGCCCAGAGCAAAGGTGGCCAGGATGGAACCCACGTAGGACTCGTACAGGTCGGCGCCCATGCCGGCCACGTCGCCCACGTTGTCGCCCACGTTGTCGGCGATGGTGGCGGGGTTGCGGGGGTCATCCTCGGGAATGCCGGCCTCGACCTTGCCCACCAGGTCGGCGCCCACGTCGGCGGCCTTGGTGAAGATACCGCCGCCTACACGGGCAAACAGCGCCATGAAGGAAGCGCCCATGCCGAACATGACCATGGTCTGAGCGATCTGCTCAGCGCCGTAGCCAGCGGCATACTTGAGGATATGGAACCAAACGGTCACATCCAGCAGGCCCAGGCCAACCACGGTAAAGCCCATGACCGTACCGGAAGAGAAGGCCACGTTCAGGCCGCGGTTCAGGCTCTCATGAGCCGCATTGGCGGTCCGGGCGTTGGCGTTGGTGGCGATCTTCATCCCGATAAAGCCGGACAGGGCGGAGTAAATACCGCCGGTGAGGAAGGCAAAAGGAATGAACCAGTTGTCCAGCATCCCGGTAGCCGCCAGGATGATCAGGACTACAAAGACGATCGCGAAGATTTTGACGACGGTGGTGTACTGACGCTTGAGGTAAGCGTTTGCGCCCTGCCGGATGGAAGCGGCGATCTTCTGCATGGTCGCGTTTCCTTCGGAGAACTTCATGACCTTGTTCCGCTGAGCAAAGGCGAAAAGCAGAGCCACGATGGATCCGACAAAGCCGATCCAGAACAGATTTTCAACTTGCAATTTCTTCCCACTCCTTTTTCCGATTCGGGAGATTCGCTCCCAACTTTCGGTAACCATGTTATTTTAACAACTTGTAGTTTATTTTTCAAGTTCAAGACCGATTTTCCCGGAATGTTTTCGTTTTTTTGACGTAATGTATAAAAGCAAAAAGTTTAATCCGAAAGCTCTGGACACTTTGACCGAAGAGTTTGTTGAAAACAGGCCGCCTTCCGAGGTGCGGGGTAGGACCAATTGAGAAAACGGCCGCCCCAGGGGCGGCCGTTCCTTGCATTCACTCATATCGTCCACTCGCTGTGGATGACCCCCACCAGCCGCCAGTCATTCTGATAGGGTTCAAAAACCAGCTTCAGCGAGCACCAGTCAAAGCCCTGGTTCTTCTCTTCCAGTCCGGGGAAATGGTACTCGACGAACCGTCCCTCCGGATAGGCGTCGGCGGCGTTCTCCTGGGCGTTTCCCACCTCCGCCACCGTATCCATCCCCACGATGGGGGCCTCTCCATAGTCGGCATTGGCCACATACCGCTCAAAATATTCCGGGATGGTGGCAGTCAGCAGCGTCCCTTTTCCATCCACCACACCCCAGGTATACACCCGCTGATCCGTCCCGCCGGCGGCCAGACGTTCCGCCGTAAGAACCAGATCTCCCTCCAGATCCACTGTGGAATATGGTGTAAAACGCACCCCTTTTCCCGGATGGACCAGTTTGGCCAGCGCAGAATAATCCTCCGCCTCCAGCGCTGTCAGAACCTGTCCGCCCCGCTCCAACAGGCACTCGTCATTTGTCACGTCCAGCTCGGCGGCGGGCTCCGTGGCGGCTGATGCGGAACCGGCGCTGATCGCCGCAGCCTGAAGTGTGAGGCTGGGCCGCGGTCCCTCCACGGCAGCCCTGCCCAGGAAAAATCCCAAAAAGCCTCCCAGCGCGAGTGCCAGCAGACATATCGGCAGAGTCTTTTTCATGGTGTCCCCTCTTTCCCTCCCCGGGCCTCGCTCTCTTCAACTGACGGCGGAACGATCACCCGGAGGCGGCCCGTTACAGGCCGCAGGATTCCAAATTAACCTTTTATTGTTCATAATACTAAATTTGAACAGGAAAACACAACAACAAAAAGTTACAATTCACGCGTATCTTTTGTGCGACTTGCAAAAACGGGCTTCCCGCGGTATAATATTTTCAACAAAACCGAGTGATGAGGTGATTCCATGCAGAAGCATGAACTGCAGTTCCATATTCAATGTAAGGCGGGCGATGTGGGCCGGTACTGCATCCTCCCCGGCGATCCCGGCCGGTGTGAGAAGATCGCCGCCTATTTTGATGACGCCCGCAAGGTCCACTCCAACCGGGAGTACACCGTCTACACCGGCACCCTTCTGGGGGAGAAAGTGTCCGTGTGCTCCACCGGCATTGGCGGTCCCTCGGCAGTCATCGCCATGGAGGAGCTCCACAACATCGGCGCCGACACCTTCATCCGGGTGGGCACCTGCGGCGGCATCGCCCTGAAGGTCCAGGCCGACGACGTGGTCATCGCCACCGGCGCCGTCCGGCATGAGGGGACCAGCCGGGAATACGCCCCCATCGAGTTCCCCGCGGTGAGCGACTACACCGTCCAGGAGGCGCTGGTCCAGGCCGCCAAGAATCTGGGCAAGCCCTGGCACGCCGGGGTGGTCCAGTGCAAGGATTCCTTCTACGGCCAGCATGACCCGGCCCGGATGCCGGGGAGCTCTGAGCTGCTGCCCACGTGGGAGGCCTGGAAGCGGCTGGGGGTGCTGGCCTCCGAGATGGAGTCCGCCGCCCTGTTCTGCTGCGCCGCCGCCCTGGGGGTGCGCTGCGGCTCCTGCTTCCACGTGATCTGGAATCAGGAGCGGGAGGCCGCCGGGCTGGACCAGAAGGAGAGCCATGACCTGTCCGCCGCCATTGAGGTGGGCGTGGAGGCGCTGAAGCTCCTTATCCGCCAGGACCGGGAACCGTGAGCGCAGCTGCCTGTACGGTTTTCACAAACGTATCCATCCAGCGGGAAGGGGACGGCCGGCGGCCGGCCCCTTCCCGCTTTCCCATTCTTACAGTCCCAGTCCCCCGGCCGCTTCTTTCAGCGTCTCCGCCGACTGGCGGAACGCCTCCCGCTCCTGGGGGGAGAGGGCGATCTCCAGCACCTTTTCCACCCCCCGGCGGCCCACCACGGCGGGCACGCTCATGCACAGGTCCTCCACCCCGTAGAGCCCGTGAAGATTGGCGGACACGGGCAGCACCGAGCGCTCATCCCGCACGACGCACAGGGCCAGCCGGGCCACCGCCGCCGCGATGCCATAATAGGTGGCCCCCTTTTTCTCAATGATCTCATAGGCGGAGTCCCGAACATCCCGGTAGATGCTGTCTTTCATTTCCTCGCAGTCCTCCACCCCGCACAGGGCGCAGAAGTGCTCCAGATCCACCCCGGAGATGTTGGCTCCGCTCCACACCGCCAGTTCGCTGTCTCCGTGCTCCCCCACCACAACAGCGTGGATGCTCCGGCTGTCCACTCCCAGCCGCTCCCCCAGCAGGTATTTGAGCCGGGCGGTGTCCAGCACCGTACCTGAACCCATTACCTGCCCCGCGGGCAGTCCGGAGAGCTTCTGGGCCGCCCAGGTCAGGATATCCACCGGGTTGGACACAATGAGGAGCACCGCCTCCCGGTTGTAACGGACCAGGGGCGTGATGATGCTCTTTAAAATGCCCACGTTTTTCCGCACCAGATCCAGCCGGGTCTCCCCCGGCTTCTGGTTGGCCCCGGCGGTGATGACGATCAGGGCACAGCCCTCCAGATCCGGATAGTCCCCGGCGTAGATCTTCATGGGCCGGGTGAAAGGCAGGCCGTGGGACATGTCCATGGCCTCCCCCTCCGCCCGGTCCCGGTTTACGTCAATGAGCACCAGTTCGGAAAAAGCCCCCGTCCGGGCCATGGCAAAGGCGGCCGCTGAACCCACAAACCCACAGCCGATGACGGCGGCCTTCTGAATATTGACCATGCTGGAATATTCCCCCTTATCCGGATCCCGGCGCGGCCTCCCGCGTCCTCTGTCCGAATTTTCTTCCACCTCAGTATGCCCCGGACCGCGAAAAAATCGTCATCCCCCTTGACAAAACCGTTTTGTTATTGTATCCTCAACATATGAACAATCGCTCATATGTTCAAAGAAAGGAGTTTTCCCATGAATGACCGGGACGACCTGCTGGAAGAGCCGGAATGCTGTGAATTTATCCACGTTCACGAGGACATCGTACAAAAGGTCCGGGACAACATGCCCGACGAGGAGACGCTGTACGATCTGGCCGACCTCTTCCGCATTTTCGCCGATTCCACCCGCATCAAAATTCTGTATCTCCTTTTCGAGTCGGAGATGTGCGTCTGCGACATCGCCCAGCTGCTGGGCATGACCCAGTCGGCCATCTCCCACCAACTCCGCTCCCTGAAGCAGTCCAAGCTGGTGAAGGCCCGCCGGGAGGGCAAAACTGTCTTCTACTCCCTGGCCGACAATCACGTGGTGACCATCCTGGCCCAGGGTATGGAGCACGTCACCGAGTAACGCCGTCAGACAGCCCTCCGGGGCTTCCAATCTATGTTAAGGGAGATCATTCATATGAAAAAGAAATTCAATCTGATCGATCTGGACTGCGCCAACTGCGCCCGGAAAATGGAGGACGCCATCAACAGGATCGATGGAGTCTCCTCCGCCTCCGTCAGCTTTATCCAGCAGAAAATGACCATCGACGCCGACGATGCCCACTTTGACGACATCATGGCCCAGGTGGTCAAGGTCTGTAAAAGGGTGGAGCCCGACTGTCAGATCGTTCTGAAATAAGCGACGCACGGGCGGAACTCCGCCCATCCCAAGGAGGGAACTCCCATGACCCGAAAACAGAAAAAAACATTCGTCCGCATCCTTCTGGCGGCCGTCCTGCTGATCGCGGCGGCCGTCCTGAACCGCAGCGGAGCAGTTCTCCCGCTGCCCCCGGCGGTTCTCTACCTCATCCCCTATTTCGTCATCGGCTGGGATATTCTCTGGAAGGCTGTCCGCAACATCGCCCACGGACAGGTCTTTGACGAGAACTTCCTCATGGCCCTGGCCACCGTGGGTGCCCTGGCCATCGGGGAGTATCCCGAGGCCGTGTTCGTCATGCTTTTCTACCAGGTGGGCGAGTTCTTTCAGAACTGGGCGGTGGGCCGGTCCCGCCAGTCCATCGCCGCCCTGATGGACATCCGTCCCGACTACGCCAATGTGGAGCGTGACGGGGCGCTGGAGGAGGTGGACCCCGACGAGGTGGCGGTGGGCGAGACCATCCTCATCAAGCCCGGCGAGCGGGTCCCCCTGGACGGCGTGGTGCTGGAGGGGGAGTCCACCCTGAACACCGCCGCCCTCACCGGAGAATCCCTCCCCCGCTCCGTCCGGCCCGGGGATGACGTGATCTCGGGCTGCGTCAACCTCTCCGGCGTCCTCCGGGTCCGCACCACCAAGGAATACGGCGACTCCACCGTCTCCCGCATCCTGGACCTGGTGGAGAATTCCAGCGCCAAGAAGGCCAAAAAGGAGCAGTTTATCACCCGCTTCGCCCGGTGGTACACCCCGGCGGTGGTCATCGGCGCGGTGGCGCTGGCCTTCCTGCCCCCGCTGATCACCGGGGACAGCTGGACCAAATGGCTGGAGCAGGCCCTCATCTTCCTGGTCATCTCCTGCCCCTGCGCTCTTGTGATCTCGGTGCCCCTCACCTTCTTCGGCGGCATCGGCGGGGCCTCCCGGCAGGGGGTGCTGGTGAAGGGCAGCAATTATCTGGAGGCCCTGGCTCAGGCGGAGATCGTGGTCTTTGACAAGACGGGCACCCTCACCCGGGGCGTCTTCAATGTCACAGCCATCCACCCGAAGGAGTGCGATGAGGCCGAGCTGCTGGAGCGGGCCGCTCTGGCTGAGTGCTACAGCAGCCACCCCATCGCCAAATCCCTGCGGGAGGCCTACGGGAAAGACATCGACGAGAGCCGGGTGACCCATGTGGAAGAGCTGGCTGGCCGGGGTGTCCGGGCGGACATCGACGGCCAGACCATCTATGTGGGCAACGGCAAGCTCATGGACGAGGTGGGCGCCCCCTGGCACCCCTGCCACCATGTGGGCACCACCATCCATGTGGCGGCAGAGGGAGAATATCTGGGCCATCTGGTCATCTCCGACGCGGTGAAGCCCGACGCCAGAGAGGCCGTCTCCGCCCTGAAGGCCGCCGGTGTGAAAAGAACCGTGATGCTCACCGGTGACAGCGAGGCGGTGGGCCGGGCGGTGGCCCGGGAACTGGGGCTGGACGAGGTCCACGCTCAGCTCCTCCCGGCGGACAAGGTGGCTCGGGTGGAGGAACTGCTGTCCCGGAAATCTCCCAGGGGCACCCTGGTTTTCGTGGGGGACGGCATCAACGACGCCCCCGTGCTCTCCCGTTCCGATGTGGGCATCGCAATGGGCGCCCTGGGCAGCGACGCCGCCATCGAGGCCGCCGACGTGGTGCTGATGGATGACAAGCCGTCCAAAATCGCCCTGGCGGTATCCATCGCCCGGCGCACTCTGGCCATCGCCAATCAGAACATCGTCTTTGCCCTGGGGGTAAAAGCGGTGTTTCTCATCATGGGCATCCTGGGGGTGGCCAACATGTGGGAGGCGGTCTTTGCCGACGTGGGCGTCAGCGTCATCGCCATTCTCAACGCTGCCCGGGCGCTGAAAATGCCCCGGCAGGCAGAATAAATCAAACGCGCTCCGCCTCGTTCCGGCGGAGCGCGTTTGATTTTCTTTCCGTTAACCGGGCTCGGAGGGATGCTCCGCCCAGTATTCGGCGGCCAGCCCTTCCCAGTAGGCCCTGTCCTCCCCGGTGATGGGCCGGATCACCCGGCAGGGATTCCCCGCCGCCACCACCCCGGAGGGAATATCATGGGTCACCACGCTCCCGGCGCCGATGACCACGTTGTCCCCGATGGTCACCCCGGGATTGATGACGGTATTCCCGCCGATCCACACCGAGTTTCCGATCTTCACGGGTTTTCCGTATTCCAGATCCACATTCCGCACCCCGGCGTCGATGGGGTGGGCGGCGGTAAACACGCACACCCGGGGCGCGATGTACACATCGTCCCCGATGGTGATCTCACACACATCCAGCAGGATGCAGTCACAGTTGGCGTACACGTGCCTGCCGATGGTGATGTGGCTGCCGTAATCGCAGTAGAAGGGCGGCTCGATCCAGGACCCCTCTTTGATCGACCCCAGCAGCTCCCGGAAGAGGCCGGGAAGCCTGCTCCGGTCGTTCTCGCTGTTGATGGCCCGGACCAGCCGCCACTTGCGCTGGTGCTCCTCTCCCAGCTGGGGATCAAAGGGCCGGTAGAGCTTCCCCGCCAGCATCCGCTCCTTTTCCGTCATCTCAATCTCTCCCTGTCAGGCGGGTGGTATCAAGAACCACGCCGCACTGGTCTTGAATATGGAACCCCTGGAAATAGGCCTCCTCCAGCGGAATCCACCGCTCCCGGAAGCGCTCCAGGCTCTCCGGGCTCTCCCGCCGGGCCAGACGGGAGAGCTGCACCGCCCCGTCACAGGTGAGGAAGAGATGCACCTGGCTGTATCCCGCCAGGGCCGGATGGAGGGAATAGCTGCCCTCCACGATGCTCAGTCTGGGGCAGGGCACCTTCCGGACCACGCCATAGGTTCCCGACCCGCATCGGAAGGGCCGGACAGAGGCCGCCTCTCCCCGGGACAGAGGCGCGAAAAGCTCCTCCGCCGCCCGCTCGTAGTCCACATTTCCTCCCGGCGCGCCCAGCCGCTCCGGCGTGCGCTTCTCCGGGGGCAGGAAGAAGTCGTCCATGTGAAAGACCCGGCACTCCACTCCGGCCACCTGGGCCAGCCGGGCTGCAAACGTGGTCTTTCCGGCGGCGCACCGGCCGTCCACCGCCACGATGACCGGCCCGTCAGACTCCCGCACCGCCCGGTCCACCGCCCGGAGGGCGGGGCCGTACACCGCCAGATCCCGGTCCAATACCCGGTAGTGGGGCGTATAAGCGGTATCAAATCCCCCGCTGTGCCGGACAGGCGGACAGCCGCCGGCGTCATAACCGGTCAGAAATTCCGTCACATCCGCCTCGGAGACCGGCAGCTTTTTCCTCGCCGCCAGGCCCGCCAGCACCCCCAGCTTGCGCCACAGCCCCCGCGTGGAGCCCCGGGGCCGGGCCGACAGGGCAAAACACCGGGCCAGCAGGGGCAGATCCTCCTCCCTCAGGCGCCGGGGGTCCAGATGGAACCGGCACAGCCCGCCCCCGATGTCCTCGGCCAGATACCGGGGGGCGTATCCCTCCTCCGAGGCCCGGGCGTACTCCGAGCGCAGCCGCTCCAGCGCGTCGTCAGAACGGACCAGATGGCTCGGCCCAAACTCGCTCTGATAGAGGAGCTTTCCGTAGTCCGCCGCCGCCATTCCGGGATAGCGCCGGGCGTGGCGGGTCAGGATCTCCGCAGTGCTCATTTCATAACCTCCTCCGCCGCCAGCTCTACGGCGCTGTTCAGCGCGTCCTCCAGCTTCTGTTCCGTGGCTCCCGCCACCAGAATGCCGCAGCTGGACACCGGCACCAGGATCTTCTTCGCCGGGGAGGCGGACACCGCCGCGGCGATGGCTGGGCTCACCTCTCCCATAAGGCCGTTGGCGGAGAGCAGTCCGATGGGCCCCAGCAGCAGGTCGGCCTGTCCGGCGTTATAGCAGGCGGCGTTTTCCCCTGTGGCAGCCCGGTCGGCCCCCGCCTTCAGCATGGCGGAGGTGGCAAGGGCGTTGGTGCCCACCGCCCAGACCGGAACCTTCAGCCGGGCCTTGAGACGGCTCACCAGCCCGGCCCCCAGGCCGCCCCCCTGTCCGTCGATGACAACGATGCGCATCGTTCTATTCCTCCTGATTCTGTCCTCTATTATCATGTGTATGAAACAAAAGCGTATGCTCCGGAAGCCCCGCTTTTCAGGGCAAACCGGCTCTGTCCGGTCTCGGGGCTTTTACGCGGTTTTTCGCGCCCCTGCACATTTCACCGGCGGCGCCGCAGCAGCGCAGTTTTATAAGCGGTTCAAAAGAGCCTCTTTTATGGAACGACCCGGCTGCCGCTGGACAGATCAGCCCCCTTCCGGCTGATCCGGCAGACATTATTATAGCGGAAGCCCGCGCCGGGGGCAAGACGGGTCTTGTCCCCAACGCGGAACATTTTTGCGCCCGAAGCTGTTCTGACCGGCATCCGGAGCCCCGGGACGGGTCTGCTCTGCCCGCCGCGGCAAACATATGAACACCCGTTCATTTTACAAACCCGCGCAAATGGGCTATAATACGGCTTACTATCTGTAAAAAGTGAGGTATCCCATGAAAAAGCGCCTTTCAGCCATGCTGGCAGCGATTTTGCTCTTCCTGTTCGCCGGATGCAGCTCCTCGTCTGCCCTGGACAAGGAGGAATCCCTCCATGTCCTGGCGACCACCTACCCCGTTTATCTGTTCGCCTCCGCCGTCACCCAGGACGTGGAGGGGGTGGAGGTCACCCTCTTGGTCAATTCCCAGACCTCCTGCCTCCATGACTACACCCTCACCGTCACCGACATGAAGGCCATCGAGCGCGCCGATGTCATTGTGATGAACGGCGTGGGTCTGGAGGATTTCATGTCCGATGCCCTGGCGCAGTCGGAAGCCATGGTCATTGACTGCTCTGAGGGCATCGATCTGCTGCCCGCTCTGGAACACGCCGGCCATGACGGCCACGACCACGAGGAGGAATACGATCCCCACATCTGGATGGATCCCGGCCGGGCCGCCCGTATGGTGGAAAATATCGGCTCGGGGCTGGCCCTGGCGGACCCCGGCCATGCCCAGTCCTACACCGAGCAGGCGCAGTCGGCCTCCTTTCTCCTCCAAAACCGGAAGTCCGTTCTCCGGGACGGCATCGCCTCTGACCAGCCCGACATGCAGCTTCCCCACCGGGAGCTCATCACCTTTCACGACGGCTTTCAGTATTTCGCCGACGCTTTTGATCTGACCATTCTGAAAGCCATTGAGGAAGAGGAAGGCAGTGAGGCCAGCGCCGCCGACATCCGGGAGATCGTCTCTCTCATCGGGGAATACCGGCTTCCAGCCATCTTTACGGAAAAGAACGGCTCCGATTTCACCGCTCAGGCCATTTCCCGGGAAACCGGGATCCAGGTCCATACCCTGGATATGCTCATGAGCGGTCCCGCCGGTGGGTCGGAGAGTCCCCTCTCCCTCTATGATGAAGCCATCACCGCCAATGTCCGCACCATAATCAACGCTTTGGGAGAAGGGAAGGTGACGATGCAGTGACCATCTACAAACACAGCCTCCACTCCGACCGGTGCGAAGGCCTGTGCTGTCTGAAGCTGGAGGACGTGGGGGTGTCCCTGGGGGATGCCGAGCTGCTCCACAATGTGTCCTTCCATCTCCACTGCGGGGAGATCGTCGCCCTCATCGGGCCCAACGGGGCGGGCAAATCCTCTCTGTTCAAGGCCATCCTGGGCCAGTTTCCCCACTCGGGAAAGATCGAATTTCACCGCTCCGACGGCGAACGCCGCCGCCCCGTCATCGGCTACGTGCCCCAGTCTCCCGCCTTTGACCGGGGAGATCCGGTCAGCGTGCTGGACTTTTTCGCCGCCTCCATCTCTGACTGGCCGGTATTTCTGCCTGTTCCCGCCAAACTGAGGGAACGGGTGCGGAACTGTCTGGCCCGCACCCACGCCGAAGCCCTTCTTGACAAACGGATCGGCGCCCTCTCAGGCGGCGAGGTTCAGCGGATGCTCATGGCCCTGGCTCTGGAGCCCCTGCCCCACATTCTGATTCTGGACGAACCTCTGTCCGGAGTGGATATTGATGGCGAAAAACAGCTGCTGGACATGCTGGACGAGATCCGCCGGAACTATGATCTGTCCATTCTTCTGTCCACCCACGACTTCGCCACGCTGGAACACTACGCCGACAAGGTGATCCTGCTGAAAAACACCGTTTTAAAAGTAGGCGCTCCCATGGAAGTCCTCTCCAGCCGGGAATTCCAGGATGTATTCCACCTGCGGGTGGGAAAGGGGGTGGAGTGATGGAACTCTGGTACGCTCTGGTGGACCTGCTTCCCTTCGAGTGGGCCCAGTCCGGCCACATGTTCTTCATGAAGAACGCTCTGCTGGCCATTCTGGTGATCTCCCCCCTGTTCGGCCTGCTCTCCACCATGGTGGTGCAGAGCAGGATGTCCTTCTTCTCCGACGCGCTGGGACACTCCGCCTTCACCGGTGTGGCCATCGGCACCCTGTGCGGCATGGCTGAGCCCATGTGGGCCGCCGTAGTCTTTTCGGTGGTCTTTTCCTTCCTCTTCACCTGGGTGCGGCGGCGCACCACCCTGGCCAGCGATACGGTGATCGGGGCGTTCTCCTCCACCGCCGTGGCTCTGGGCATCTTTATCGCCACCAGCGGAGGCGGCTCTTTCACCAAATTCAACACGCTGCTCATCGGTGACATTCTCAGCGTAGAGCCGGGAAAGATCGGACTGCTGGCCGGCATCCTGGCCGTTATTCTGGTCCTGTGGGTGTGCGCCTATAACACGCTGCTCATCTCCGCCCTTCACCCGGCCCTGGCGGACAGCCGGGGGATCCGGGTCTTCTGGCAGGAAGCCGTCCTCAATGCCGCCATCGCCGTGGTGGTGACGGTATCCATGACCTGGGTGGGCCTGCTGGTCATCAACTCGCTGCTGGTCCTCCCCGCCGCCTCCGCCCGGAATCTGGCCCGGAACGTCCGGCAGTACCATCTGTTCGCCATTCTCGGGGCAGTGGTGTGCGGCCTGGCCGGACTCATGACCTCCTACTACATCGGCGCCTCTGCCGGAGCGGCCATCACCCTCTATCTGGCGGTGTATTTTGTATTCTCCCTGGTGCTTCAGAAAAAACGGATCTGATCCGTCACAGACAGGGCAAAGGGGCCCGCTGTCTTGCGACAGCGGGCCCCTTTTTAACCAGATAACCTCTTTACAGAAACTTCACCGCCGTGCCATAGGCCATGACCTCCGCGGCGCCCTGCATCACCGAGGCGGAGGCGTAGCGCAGGCAGACCACCGCGTCGGCGCCCCGAGCCTGGGCGTCCTCCACCATCCGTTTGGTGGCAAGGGCCCGGGCCTCGTTCATCATCTCATTATAGTCCTTCAGTTCGCCCCCCACCAGCGTCTTCAAACTCTGGGCAATATCCTTGCCCACGTTTTTGCTCTGGATGGTGCTTCCCCGGGCCAGCCCCAGGATCTCGTATTCTTTTCCCGGGATATGCTCAGTAGTTGTCAAGATCATCTTCCTCACCGCTCCTTACCTCTTTGATCCGTTCCACCAGATTGTACACCGCTATCACGCACAGCGCGGCCGCCGAGACCCCGCCGACAATCTTGGCCCACAGGGGGATCTCCGGAAGGAAAAAGACCGCGTACAGATAGAGCAGAAGCCACAGGCACACCAGTACCGTGATAATGACCGGGGCGATCAATTTCCTCTTTTTCATCGCCTGACACTCCTTTTCCCCGGGACTCCGGGCCTGCCGGTCCGCCGGCCCTTATGCAGCCGGGAGATCTCCGGCGGGCTCCGTCCCCTCCCGGGACTGGTCCGCCGTTTTTGCCGGCTGGGAAGACAGATAGTTTACAATCCCCTGGGCAATCCCCTGGGCCATTTTTTCCTGATAGGCGGGATCCACAAGCCGCATCAGTTCCTCATGACAGGACATGAAGCCCAGCTCCACCAGGCAGGCCGGCATGGCAGTCTCCCGCAGGACTACGTAGTTGTTGGTGAGCAGGCCCCGGTCGACGGACCCCGCCGACTGGCACAGGCCGGCCTGCACCGCTTCCGCCAGCTTCTCTCCCCGGACACTGTTGGGAAAATAGTAGGTAAATGTCCCCTGAAATCCCCGGTTGGACGAACTGGCATTGGCATGGATGCTGACAAAAACGTCCGCCTTCGCCTGGTTGGCGATCTCACACCGGTCGTAGAGATCCACATAGCTGTCGTCAGGCCGGGTCAGCACCACGTTATAGCCTCTCTCCCGGAGGAGCTCTCCCACCCGGTTGGTCACCGGCAGCGTGATATCTTTTTCCATGATATCCTCATAGCAGGCCCCGGGAGAACTGCCGCCATGGCCGGCATCCAGGGCCACAGTAAACGCGGCGGGATCCAGGCCGGCGGGATATTCCGGGACAGCGCCTGTCTCCGGCGGGGTAACGGATACCACCACCGCCAGCTGATCGGAATCTCCCTTCACCGTCAAGTTTTTCGCGTAAGTACAGCCCTCAGCCAGATCCAAAACCACCCGGGTGGTGTGGGCGCAGGCCGGATCGATGTCATCGGTGTGCTGGGCGTAGCGCACCGTCTTGATCACCGGGTTCTCCGGCTGGAAAGAGCCGTCCCGCCCGCTGCCGATGGTAAAGCCGAGCAGATCAATGACCACCCGGTCCCCCAGATCGGTCACCCGGTATTCCGGGGCCGCGGAGAGGAGCATCGTCACTGTCTGGGCGTTGTCATCCTCTTTGATGCTGAGCACCATTCCTTTGTCGGGCCGGGTCTCCTCCTCCGGCGGAAGGACATCCGTTTTCTCATAGGTGACCGCCGCGGTGAGCGTGCCGGGATCCCAGCTCACCTGGGTGTGGAGCTGTTCCGAAACAAACCGCAGCGGGACCAGGGTCCGATCCACTCCGTCCACCTTGACCAGCACGGCGGGGACGCCTCCGGGAAGCGCCATATTCTGTCCATTGACCACCGCCGTGGCCGAACCCAGCGTCAGGACGATGGTGTCGTCCCCATTCAGAATGAGCACCTGCTGATTCTCCGCGATCCAGAGCACGGTGGCCCCCAGCGGTTCGGCAATGGCCCGGACCGGGACCAGGGTCCTGCCGTCCGTACCGTCCATGGTCCGGATGATACCGGGCACATCGGTGTCCAGATCCGCCCCGTTGAGAGTGACCCTCACCCGGTCGCTCTCAACGGGCGCTCCGTAGCGGCCGGTGGCGGGATCGCAGTATCGCACGCCCACCGTCCCGTTGGGACCGGCGGCCAAAACCGGAACCAGCACAGCCATCAGGATCAGGACACTCAAAAATGCGGTAATTTTTTTCATGAAAATGCTCCTTGCAACATTCGACGGGTTTCTTCTATTTTAACCCATCGGATCAGGAGCGTCAACGGGGTCTGTGGATTTCAGATGCGGAAATAATTGACAGAAAACAGCAGGCCCCCGGGGTACTGCCCCCGGGGGCCCGTCCGCATCCGGCTCATTTCTTCTTCCGTTCCAGCACCAGCCGGTCGGCGATCATGGCGATAAACTCACTGTTGGTAGGCTTGCCCTTGGCATTGCTCACCGTATAGCCGAAATACTTTTGCAGTGTCTCCAGATCCCCCCGGTCCCAGGCCACCTCAATGGCGTGCCGGATGGCCCGTTCCACCCGGCTGGCAGTCGTGCCAAAACGTCTGGCCACCTCGGGATAGAGGACTTTGGTCACCGCGTTGATCACGTCCATATCCTCCACAGCGATCATGATCGCCTCCCGGAGATACTGATAGCCCTTGATGTGGGCAGGCACACCGATCTCATGGATGATGGCGGTCACCGTACTCTCCAGGCTGTCCGACTGTCCTGACGCACGCCCTTCCCCGGGCTGGGAAACGGTGACCATATAGCGGATGCGTTCCACCACCGCCTGTGTCCTGCAGGGCTTCATCATGAAGTATTCCGCCCCTTTGGCCGCCGCCAGATCGGCCACACTGCCGCTGGCAAAACCTGAAATCACCAGCACTTTGGGACGCTTTTCCATGGCGGAGATGGCCGTGAGCACCTCTACTCCGTCCACCTTGGAGAGGATCATGTCCATGACCACCACATCGGGCTGGCGCTTTTCACACAGCTGGACCGCCTCTTCTCCATCCCCGGTATCTCCAACGACCATCAAATCGCTCTCCGCGTCGATCGTCTCCACCAAAAGGCGCCGAAACTCTTCGCTGGCATCTGCTACTAAGACTTTCTTCTTATCCATAAACTGATTCCTCCGCTTTATGTCCGCCTAGCCAAGCTTTGTTTACCGGTCATCAATAATTTACCATAAAATGACAGCGAACGCAAGACGGTTTTGCCATTTTTTGGATAAGAAATGTTCGACACTCTTCGACCATTTAATCCTTTTTACAACTTTTTTCTGTGTTTAACATCCGTTCTGCCAGAATACCATAGCCCTGAGTGGGATCACCGACCAAAACATGGGTCACCGCGCCCACCAGCCGCCCGTCCTGAAGAATGGGCGAACCACTCATCCCCTGGACAATCCCGCCGGTGGCTTCCAGGAGCTCCGGATCCGTGACTTTGATCATCATGTCCCGCCCGTCCCCGGAATTGGGGAAGAGTCTGGAGATCTCCACCTCATAGGTCTTTACCTCATCCCCCGAGATGTTGGAGCAGATGACCGCCTTTCCCGTCCTCACCTGATTCCGGCCTGCCACTTCCACCGCGTCCATTCCCTGAACCATCGACGCGTCCAGCGTCCCGAAGATTCCGTGGGCCGTATTGGCCGTCAGGGTCCCCACGTCCCCGCTCTGGTCAAAGGTGCCGTGGAGCTCCCCCGGCGCTCCCCGGCGGCCCTTTTTCACATCGGAGACGGAGGCGGAGAGCACCCCGCCGGTCTCCAGCGGCATGAGCTGAGCGGTGTCTACATCGTTGATCCCGTGGCCCAGGGCTCCGAATGCTCCTGTGACCGGGTCATAATAGGTCACTGTGCCGATGCCCGCCATGGAGTCTCTCAGCCACGCTCCCAGTTTATAGGTCCCATCGGTCGCGCACTGCACCGCCTGGGCAGTGACCTGAAGGGCATGACCGTCCCGGAGCGCCCGGATGCTCATCTTCTCCCCGCCGATGGCAGCCAGCTGGTCCTGAATCTCCTCAATGGTATCCACCTCGGCGGCGTTGATGTGGGTGATGATGTCGCCCTCTTTCAGACCGCAGCTCCGGGCAGGGATCACGTTACCCCCCGCCGAAGGGATCTGAGAAAATCCCACCACCATTACCCCGTCGGAAAAGAGTTTGATCCCCACCGCCCTTCCTACAGGCACCACCATCCGCACCTCCGATGATCCGTTCACCGGCTCCGTCTCCGCGGCCGCGGCTCCGCCGCCCCCCAGCAGCATCGCCGCGGCCAGGGTCGCCGCCATGCCCCGAAACGGTCCGGCCCGCTGTCCCCTCTGTTGCAATTGACCACCCCCGCAAAAAAATTCAAGACGGCGTTCCCATCTGGGAGCGCCGTCTTTAATATGGTCGAAAGTGCGGCCGGAAAGTCTGGAAATGAAAAGCCGCTTTGGCTTGGATGAATCTTCCTGACGCTGTCATTCGAATCAATTCGGAACCGATACCGGAAAATTGCGGAAATCTCCCGCATTTTTCAATTTTTCCGCTTGCCGAACAGCCGGAGGACATAGAGGAACAGATTGATAAAATCCAGATAGAGCTGAAGCGCGGAGTAGATGGACGCCTTTCTCAGCATCTCCGGATCACCGCTGTAATATTGGTAGAGCGCCCTGACCTTCTGGGTATCATAGGCGGTGCAGGCCAAAAAGATGATGAGGCCGACGGTGCAGGCCGCCTGATCCATCGCCCGGAGGCCGGGAATGAGCAGCATCAACAGGTTGGCAATGATCATAAAAATCAGCCCGCCCAGCAGCACCGGACGCATCCGGGACAGGTCCATCCGGGTGAGATAACCGAACGCCGCCATTCCCCCGAAGTAGAGGGCGGTGCCGGCAAAGACCAGGATCAGGCTCGGCTTGTCAAAATTCAGAAAATATCCGTAAAAAACAATGCGGTTTATCACCTAATAGCGTAAGAAAAACGCCGTGGCTGTGGCCGCGGAGATCCTGTGGAGCGCTGCGTTCATTCCCAGCACCACCGCCAGT
>JAQXNP010000016.1 GCA_029098065.1 Clostridiales bacterium
TCCCGCCCTGCCGGAGCCCCTCCGGTACCAGGGCGGATTGGTGAGGACCAGATCCCTCTCCCCGGGCAGGGGAACCGTCCGCAGATCGCCGGTGATGATCTCCCCGGCCAGGCCGTTCTCCGCCAGATTCCGCCGGGCCCAGGCCGCGGCGGTTTCATCCCGTTCCACGCCGGTCAACGCCCCGCAGGGGACCCGCTCCGCGCACAGCAGCAGCAACAGCCCCGCCCCGCAGCCCAGATCCAGCACCCGGTCCCCCGGCCTCAGTCCGGCGAACCGCCCCAGGGCCAAACTGTCGGCGGACAGGGGAAAACACCCGGCGTCCCAGCGGTAGGTATAGGGGCCGATCCGTTCCTCTCCGCCCCTCACAGCCGTTCCGCCAGTCCCCGGAGCACCCGGGCGGTGAGGCCCCAGATGGGCCTGCCCTCCCACATCCAGATGGGGACGTCAAAACGCCGCTCCCGCCAGGGATAGCCCCCGGGGAAGCCGATTTTTTCATAGGGAAAATCCGCCGGAGCCTCCGTCCGGGACACGCAGCGGTAGACCTCCGGCGGGGTGGTCCGGAAAAAGTCCAGCGGGACGGTGAACGCCTCCTCCACCTCGGCGGCGCTGGGGCGCAGAGCCGTCTCCCAGCCCGGCTCGAGACGGACCAGAAAGGGGCAGATGAGCAGTCCGGCGGGGCCGATCTCCCGATCCAGAGCGGGCCCCAGCCGGGCTCTGATCCCCAGCTCCTCCTCCAGTTCCCGGAGGGCGGCCTCCTCCGGGGTCTCCCCCGGTTCCACCCCGCCGCCGGGGAGGCACACCTCTCCCGGCTGGGTGTCCAGGGTGGACGCCCGCACTTCCAGGAGGACGGAAAGATCCTCCCCCTCTCCGGCCACGGGCACCGCCAGAGCGCAGGCCCGCCGGACATTTCTGTTCCGGGCACCGGATATCACGCGGTCAGTCAGTTCTTTGTATGTCATATCTCTCTCCAAAATGGCCGTCAGGCCCCGCAGCATGTCCGGGCCCGCCCGTTTTTCACAGCAGGATGAACCCATAGGTCCGGGCCATCCGCTCCAGAAATTCCGGATCCAGATCTCCGGTTCCATCCCAGAAGGCCCGGCCCTGATAGCAGCGCAGGGCCCGCTCCAGCAGTTCGGGCACATCACTCCACAGGCACAGGGCATCCCGGATGGCGTACTGAGCCTCCGCGAAGGCCCACAGGTCGTCCTCATCCAGTACAGATATCTTCAGCGCCCCCTGAGGCCGCTGCTCCTCTGCCTCCAAAATGTTTTCCACCAGTTCAGGGCCGCAGCGGATCTCCTCCCCTACGTCCACATCGGGGGTGATAAACCGGGCCTCGGTGCCGCTGGCGCAGGGGATCACATCCGGATCTGTCAGTGCGGAGCCCAGCTCCAGCGCCAATGCGGGCCGGGGCAGCTCTCCCGGCCACACCAGCGGCACCGTGGCATAGGGGGCCAGGCGACGGTACTGACCGGCCAGGGCCTCCGGGTCCTCCCCCTCCAGCCCGAAGGCGGCGCAGCCCATGCCCTCCATGACGATGAGGGCGGCCAGAACATCCACGTCCAGAGGGGTGCGTCCCTCCTCATCACAGCGATACGTACACCACACCGGTCCTTCGGCGGCCAGCAGCGCGGCCCGGCCGGCGGCCAGCGAGGTCAGTCCGGAGACCCACACCGGATCTGTCCGACCCTTCAGGGCGCCGGCACACAGGGATACCGCCTGTTCAAATTTCTCCGGGGCGGGCGGCGCGTCCAGATCGGGGGCCTCCAGACGGAAGGAGGGGGCGGGGCGGAGGGTGGGGATCAGCGGTAAGGGTACGTCCATAGATCGGGCTCTCCTTTTACAATCAAAATGGGATCAGGATAGTATATCACGGATGCGGCCGGAATTGCAAGGCGGAGAGCCCAACGTCCCAATCAGGGGAGATGTATGATGAAAAAAAGAGGAGTCAGCAGAGTTAGGAACCGACTAGTTTTCGGCCTGATAATCGCATTTCTTATATTGTTTTTGTCTGGGGCTATGATTAAATCATCTGTGTTGATGTACCTCTCCATTGCCCCTTTTGTAATCGCTTTTGTATTACTGATTACAACAAATCGCTGTCCTAATTGCGGAGAATACTTCCGAGGTGTTTATTGGTCAAAAGAAGCAGGTTTTTGTCGTAAATGCGGCGAGAAGATTCATTTTGATGATGAGATAAAGGAATAACAACTTCCAGTTTATCTGACTGCTGAAAAGGCTTTGCTTTGAACCGGCGAAGCCTTTTCCGTCATTTCGATGAACAATTTCCCAAGAGCCTAAACCCAACACATGAAGCGAAAAGGGAGGCCCCGACTGTTTCCGCCGCAGGGCAAACCGGAACCGGCGGGCTCCGGATTCTTCCGGTCGGAACAGAGCGGGGACCCGGCCTGACCGCCGGGTCCCCGCTCTGGATTCATTTTATGATGCCCGCTTTTCCCGGTACCACTTCCAGCTCATGACATAGGTCAGCGCCACGCCGCCGAACAGGATCAGGAGAAAGATTCCCAGAAATACCTTCTCCGGGGCCAGGAGACTGAGGGGAAAGCAGGACAGGCCGGCAATAAAGATTACCCGTCCCCCCATCCGCTGGGTCTTGTTCCACACGTCCGGGTCGCTGAGGGCCCAGGGCGTCCGAAAGCCCATAAACCAGTTGCTTTTCACCTTGCCCATCATGTTTCCGATGACGAGGAACAGGACCCCGATGGCCAGCCCTATCGCCCGGCTCACCGAGATCCGGCCCGGATGAAGGGATTCGGACAGGGTGATGACCATACACAGCAGCAGGAACAGTGCCAGCAGCACCCCCATGCCGTCATACCAGCCCTGAAATTTCTCATAGTTTCGCCGTTTTGGGTCCAGCCGGGGCAAAAACTGAAACAGGGCCGCCACGGCGGGAGAGATCCCCGCCAGAATCCACAGGGCGGCCCGGGAGCTGTAGGTCACGGTGCCGTCCAGATTCCAGTGAGTAGGCACCCGCTCCGGCAGCCCGGGCAGGCAGACCAGCACCAATACCACGGGCAGCAGGGCCAGAATCCACATGGCCCCGATGGCTTTCTTACTCTTCATGGCTGTTTTCTCCTTTCAATCCGGCAATCCAGGCTGTGATCTCGTCCAGGACGGAGAGATTCAGCTCGTAATAGATATATTTCCCGCGCTTGTCGTCGCTGACCAGACCTGCTTCCTTCAGAACTGACAGGTGGTGGGAGATGGTTGCCCCCGTCATGTCAAACCGGGCTCCGATCTCCCCCGCCGTCAGAGCCCCTCCCTTCAGCAGATCCAGAATGGCCCGGCGGGTGGGATCGCCCAGGGCCTTGAACGTCTGTTGAAATCCCAATTCCATCGCCTCATTTCGAAGTTCATCTAAATAATAGCGCACCCCAAAGCGCTTGTCAAGATACATTTTGATATTTATCTAAATAATAGCTCTGACAGACGCTTCCAGCCTGGCCTGTCCGGCAAACAGGACTCTTCCAAACACGTTTTTTCCAGGGATCCCTTTAGTTGTATTGCAGTACGAAAAAAATCGTGGTACCATTACCCAAGGAATAGAACTTATGTTCTATTCCGGAAGGAGATGTGGAGACCATGAAACGAACATCGAGGAACACACGCCACGGGGCAGCGGGCACTGCGGGGACAGGATAAAAAATCCGCCCGTCTCCGCAGCCCGGAGCGGGCGGAGTCCGATGGGTTCGGTGGAAAACGGCGTCCCGGCAGGTGTGCCGCGATCCACCCGCCGGGACAGCGCCTGCGGATCCCTGCCAAAACAAAACGGCAACCCCTGACGGGGTCACCGTTTTGTTGGTGGAGGAGGGTGGATTCGAACCACCGAAGCGATACGCAACAGATTTACAGTCTGCCCCATTTGGCCACTCTGGAACTCCTCCGTATTCAGTTGGAGCTGGTGGACGGATTCGAACCCCCGACCTGCTGATTACAAATCAGCTGCTCTACCAGCTGAGCTACACCAGCACGGCTGTCCAACAGCAGGGTTTATTTTAACAGAAGTGCAGGAGGTTGTCAAGAAAAAGTTGTACGTTTTTTGGGGCGGGGGCAAACGGCCTCTGCTGCCTCCCCTACGGGACCCCCAGCTGGCCCGTCCCACAGCCTGGTGCATACGGTGCCGGGGGGAGATCTATGAGGGAGACGGTCCCCTCTGTCCGGTCTGCCGGGCGGAGGAGCGGGAGAAGGAGGATACAGAAGAAGAATGACTTTGGCGCAACTGGCAGTGAGCTACCGGGATCAGGCAGATATCCTGCGCCACCGCATCCAGCTGGTCAGCGAGCTTCCCGCCCGCACTCAGGAAGAGCGGCTGGCCAAAGCCGAGCGGCTGCGCATTCTGGAGGCTATGCGCCGGGATGTGAGGGACGTGGCGGTGATCTGCGAGCGATACTACGAGAGGGGGTACCGAAAGAATGAGCGGTACGCGATATAGAAGGGGAGGCATTTATGCCGCCGATATGGCGCGCTATGCCCGGATGCTCTCCGAAGAAAATACCAACAGCGAGGAATTGGACCGGGTCAAGCTGGCCCTGTGGCGGGCGCTGCACGAAGATATCACCGAAAAGCAGAGGCGCTACCTGCTGCTTTACTACGGTGACGGGATGAAGATGGAAGAGATCGGCAAGCGCTGCGGGGTGGACAAGTCCACCGTCTCCCGCACCATCAAGCGGGGAGAGCTCCGGCTCAGGCGCTGTCTCCGCTACGGGGCGAAACGGTTCCTGCTGGATGAGGAACACTGAATTCCCGACGGGTCTGTCCCAGACAGCGGGTAAAAACAATGTGGGTGATGACCACTGCGGGGACATTGTCAACTCCGCCTGCCGTGATTTCGCCGCCTTTCTGATCCTGGTCGTGGGGCTGACTGCCCGGCGGGAAAGGGCGCACAAAACCGCGGGCCTGTGACAAATCAAATAGACGGAAAAGCAGGCTCCGTCTGCGGGAAGGGCGCAATGCCCTTCCCGCGCTTTTTATTTTTCTTCGCCGTCGCGATCAAGGCTGTGACCGGCATTGAAGTTTGGGTCGATTTATGGTATGATACCTAAAAATACCGATTTGTCCAAGATCATTCTTTCCGCCCAGGACGGAGCTCCAAACAATCTGACCGGTCAAAGGGAGGTGTGCATCCATGGAGCTCATTCAAAGTCAGAAGCAGGCCCAGATCCTCTCCCCTCAGGTAATCCAATCCATGAAGATCTTACAGATGGGAGTCCAGGATCTACGGGAATACATCACCAACGCCGTGCAGGAAAATCCGGTTCTGGAATTTCCGGAATCAGGAGACACGCCGGTTCCCCGGGACGACCTGACCCGAAAGCTGGAATGGCTGGAAGCCAACGACCGCCAGAACTCCTATTACCACCGCCAGGATACCGAAGAGGAAAATACCGATCCGCTCGCCAATGTAGGCTGTTTTGTGAACGATGAGGAGGACCTTCGCTGGTACGTTCTGTCCCAGTTCATGGGCACCGATCTGGAGCCGGAAGTCATGGGCGGAGTGGAATTTCTGGTGGACCGGCTGGACCAGAACGGCTGGCTGGACGAGGATCTGGCCGCTCTGGCCAGGGCGGCCGGGCTGTCGGACCATGTCATGTACCGCGCCCTCACCGAGCTTCAGGCCGCCGAGCCCGCCGGTGTGGGGGCCCGGAACCTGTCCGAGTGTCTCCGTCTCCAGCTGGAACGCCGGGCGGGGGACCACCGGCTGGCCATGGCCATCGCCAACAGCTATCTGGACGAGCTGGCCCGGGGACACTACGGATACATCGGCAGGGCTTTGGGAGCCAGCGAAAAAGCCGTGCGGGAGGCCTGCGATCTCATCCGCACTCTGAATCCCCGGCCGGGCACCGGTTTCGCCCTCCGGGAAAACCTAGCCTACATTACCCCCGATTTAATGGTATCCAGTTTCCCCGATCACTTCGAGATCTCCTCCAACGACACCGCCATTCCCCACTTGAAACTGAGCTGGCACTACCGTCAGCTCCTCCAGCAAACCGGTGACCAGGAGGTCCGGGATTACCTCACCGAAAAAGCCAACCAGGCCAAATGGGTCATCAAGAGCATTGACCAGCGCCGGTCCACCCTGCTTCAGTGCGCCCGCTTCGTGGTGGAACGGCAGGAAGCCTTCTTCCGCTCCGGTCCCGGCCACCTGATTCCCCTGACCATGGGGGAGGCCGCCGATTCTCTGGGCGTCCATGAGTCCACGGTCAGCCGGACCGTCCGGGACAAATACCTCCAATGCGACTGGGGGGTCTATCCCCTGAGTTACTTTTTCTCCCGCTCCCTGGGACGGGAAGGGACTTCCGCCGACCGGGCCAAAGCCCTTCTCAAGCGCCTGGTCGCGCAGGAGGACCGTCCCCTGTCCGACCAGAAGCTGTGCGAGGAGATGGCGGCCCAGGGCTGTCCCATCTCCCGGCGGACGGTGGCCAAATACCGGGAGGAATTGGGAATTCCCAACGCCTCCGGCCGTAAAAAATAAGAGTTCGAGGTTTCTTCTATGGATTATCAGGCCGTTCTGTTTGATTTTGACTACACGCTCGGAGATGCCACCCCTTCAATCTATGAGGGGTTCCTCTATGGCTTTGAAAAAATGGGCTATCCGTCCCCCAGCCTGGAGGCGGTCCGCCAGACCATCGGCCTCATGCTGGAGGATGCCTTCACCTCTCTCACCGGTGAAGCCAGCCCGGACAAACGGAACGCGTTCCGCCGCTTTTTCCATGACAAAGTGGGAAACAGCCAGGCGGAAAAAACCACCCTCTTTCCCGGCGCGGCAGAGCTGATTCGCGCGCTCTGCGATGAAGGAGTCCAGGTCGGCGTGGTGAGCAGCAAACGGAGCACCACTCTGCGGCAGATCCTCTCCCGTTTCGGCCTTCTGGAGCGGATGGGCTACGTCACCGGCGGTGAGCTGGTCCGCCGTCCAAAACCCGACCCGGAGGGCCTCAACGCCGGCATCACCGCCCTTGACGTACCCAAAAAAGCTGTCCTCTACTGCGGGGATACTGTGATTGACGCCGAGACCGCCCAAAACGCCGGCGTGGATTTCGCGGCGGTCCTCAACGGCACCACCCCGGTGGAGGCGTTCGCCCCGTACCCTCACGTTTATGCGGCAAAAGACCTGCCGTCCCTGGCCCGCTGGCTGGGCCTGAACATCTGAAAATCTCAATAATCTTTATTTAAAAAGGAGAACCTGTTTGATCCAAATCTGTCTGTTTTTACTGGAGTCGGTGACCGGCCGGGAGGCTTCTGTCTCACTGTAACCGGACTCCAGGCCTCCCGGGAAAAAGAACTATATTCTTTTTTTGGAGAGGATCACCATGAAAAAGCACCATCCGATCAACGATCGTTTTATCCCCTGCGGCGAGGGTTTCACCTGCGCCGTCTGCGGCTGCCAGGTCACCCCAGAGGGGGCGGGGAGCCGCCACCGCAACCACTGTCCCAACTGCCTGTGCAGCCTCCATCTGGACAGCACGCCCGGCGACCGTGCCGCCGGCTGCGGCGGGATCATGGACCCGATCGCGGTGTGGGTCCGCCGGGGCGGCGAGTGGGCGCTTATCCACCGCTGCCGCCGGTGCGGCGCCCTCCGTTCCAACCGCTCCGCCGGAGATGACAATCCGGTGAAGCTGCTCTCCCTGGCCGCCAGGCCTCTGGCCCAGCCCCCTTTCCCCCTGGAACTGCTCCAGCGGATGGCGGACTCTCTGGGCTGCTCTGTGGAATCGCCCTGAACCATGCATATGCCAGCGGGCCCCCGGCAAGCGCCGGGAGCCCGCTGGCTTTTTCCCTGCTCAGATATGCACCTCAGGAAGGGCAATGCGGATACACAGCCCGCCCCGGGGGTCGTTTTCCGCGCTGATGCTTCCCCCATGGGCCCTGACAATGCTTTTGCAGATGGACAGTCCCAGTCCGGACACCTTTCTCCCCTGGTCAGACGTATAAAGCGGTTCAAAGATCCGCTGCAGCTCCTCACAGGGCACTCCTCTTCCGTTGTCCCGGAAGCGGAAGATCACCTGAACTCCCTCTCTCTCACACGTCAGTTCCAGCGTCAGCTTTTCCGCCCCTCCATGCTGGAAGGAATTGCTGATCAGATTGCCAAACAGCCGCCGTATGTGTTCCCAGCTGCAGACCAGCTGGGCTTCGGAGCAGCCGCAGCGCACAGTGAACACCGCCCCCGCGTCGGCCAGCTCGTCCGCATACTCCCTCTGCAGTTTTTCACACAATTCACCCGCGGTGGTGAGCACCATGGGAGCGTTGTCCTTCAGTCCCGCGTCCAGATATTCGTCGAACTCATCTACCACCGCTTTGATCCGAAGCGCCTTTTCGTAGACAAGTTCCTGATATTTCTCCCGTTTTTCCGGGGAGAGCTCCGGCGACTGCAGCCGCTCGGAGTATCCCATCACCGAGGTGAGCGGAGTTTTGATGTCGTGGGAGATGGAGGCGATGAGCCGGCGTTCCGCCTGTTCCTTGCACTCCACCGCCTCCACCAGATCGGCAAAGGCGTTCTGCAGCTTTCCCACCTCGTCCCGCCTCTGCGTCCGGGCCGGCCGCTCCCCCTTTTCATAGTAACGGCGCATGGTCTGCCTCAGACGGATGATCGGTCCCACCACCAGCAGATACATGGCCACTGCCACAACCAGAAATATGCAGGCATCCAGCACGCTGATCGCAAGAAAAGCGTTGCTGCGGAGGGTCTGGTTGATCTCATTGCGCTCCATGGCCCGCTCCCACACCTGGATTTTCACAGTCTCTCCCTGAGACAGTTCCATCTCTGTCCATCCCGAGGCCGTCAGCTCCATATCCGGTCCCATGTCCATCCGTTCATAGAGGAGCCTGCCGCCGGCATCCCGGACGGTACAATAGAGATTCTCCCGCTCCAGATAGCTGTTCATGGCGGCGGCATCCCCGCCGCAGCCAATGTAGAAGGCCCCCGCCTGTTGGGCGGCGTCATCGGCTCTGAGGATTCCAGAATCATAGGTAGTGTCGACATAGTCCTCCAGGTAGGAGAGAAACAGGCCGCACAGGATAAACCAGCCCGCCAGGGCCACCAGGACAATCACAAAAACCATCTTGTGGGTCATATGATCGCTGAGCCAGCCCGACAGGGAAAACTCCGGCAGTTTTTTCCTATTCTCCATGGCTTTCCTTCTGCTCCTCGGCAAAGCCGATGCGGGTGACAAAGCGATAGCCGGAGCCCCACACGGTCTTGATATACGTCCAGTCCGGGTCGATCTTGGCCCTCAGGTTCTTGATGTTGATGGCCACCGTGGACACATCTCCGTAGTCGGTGCGCCAAACATCGTGGAAGATCCGGTCCCGGGAGAGGGTCTGCCCGGCGTTTTTCATCAGGTACTCCAGCAGCTGGAACTCCCGGGTGGACAGGGCCACCGGCTGTCCCGCCTTGGTCACCGTCATTTCCGTGGGGTCCAGACGGATCTCTCCGATCTCGATGGCGCCCTCCCGCGTCCGGCGGCCGGGCGCCGTCCGCTCCTGGCGGCGGAGGTGGGCCATGACTCTGGCGGCCAGCTCCTCCAGATTAAAGGGCTTGGTCAGGTAGTCGTCCGCCCCCAGGTCCAGCCCCTTTATGATGTCCTGTACGGAATCCTTGGCGCTCACAAAGAGGATGGGGCAGTCCACCCTTCCCCGGATCTGGCGGCAGACCTCCAGCCCGCCGATCCCTTTCATCATGACATCAAGAAGGATCAGGTCAAAGGTCTCATGGGACAGAATCTCCAAGGCGGCTTCCCCGGAGCGGGCAGTCGTGACGGAAAGGCCCTTTTCCTCCAGCACATCAGAGACCAGCAGGAGGATGGAGACGTCGTCGTCTACCAGGAGAATCTTGTTGTTTTCAGCCATAAGGCCACCTTCTTTTCCGATCTGCGGCAGGGAAAACGGATTTTCTCTGCCGTCCGTTTTCCTCCCCAGATAATACCACACGAGAGACAGGTTACACTATGAAGAATCATGAAGATAGCCTACCCGTATTGATCCATTCTGTCAAGCTCGTATGTTTATTAAGGTTTATGAAAAACCCATCCGTTTTGTTGACTTCCAGCTTGTCCCGCTCCTAAAATGGGCCCGAACATGAACATTCATTTTCGGAAGGTGACCGACTTGTTGGAAAAAATCGCCCGCGCGCTGACCCGAAAACCAAAGCTGGTGGTATCCATTGCGGTGCTTTTGCTCATCCCCAGCATCCTGGGGGCCGCCGCCACCCACATCAACTATGACATCCTGTCCTACCTGCCCCAGGATCTGGATTCGGCCAAGGGGCAGGCTCTGCTGGAGGAGCCCTTCCACATGGCGGCCACCACCATGCTCATTGTGGAAGACATGCCGCCGGAGTACACCCATCAGCTCCAGCAGGCTGTGGAGGAGGTCCCCGGCGTATCCAGCGCCATGTGGATCTCCTCCATGGTGGGGATCCAGATCCCTCAGGAGATGATCCCCGAGGACATCCGGGACATCTTTTTCTCCGGGGACGCCACCATGATGATCGTCCAATATGACCAGCCCGGCGCCTCCGAGGCAACCATGAAGTCCATTGAGCAGGTACGCCGGCTGTGCAACGAGAAGTGCTTTCTGGCCGGCTTCTCCGTCTTTATCAAGGACACCAAAGACCTCATTACCAAAGAGATGCCTCTGTATGTCATCATGGCCGTTGTCCTCTCCTCCATCGCCATGTGCGTGATGATGGACTCCTGGCTTCTTCCCCTGGCTCTTCTCCTGTCCATCGGTCTGGCGGTTCTCTACAATTTCGGGACCAACATTCTCCTGGGACAGATCTCCTTCATTACACAGGCCATCGCAGCCGTTCTCCAGCTGGGCGTCACCATGGATTACTCCATCTTCCTTTACGACCGGTATCTGGAGGAACTGCCTCACTTCGATGACAAACGGGACGCCATGGCGGCTTCCATCGTGGCCGCCTTCAAATCCCTCTCGGGCAGTTCTCTGACCACCATCGCCGGATTTCTGGCCCTCTGCTTCATGCGGCTGACCCTGGGCAGGGATATCGGCCTCGTCATGGCCAAGGGCGTGGTCCTGGGGGTGGCCACCGTGATTCTGGTCCTCCCCGCCATTCTCCTTCTGATGGACCATAAGATTCAGAAATACCGCCATCCGGCGCTGAAGCCCGACATGAGCAGAGTCAACGCCTTCATCATCCGCCACCGGAAGGCCTTTGTCGCCCTCTTCATCCTGCTCTTTATCCCGGCGGTCTACTCCAACAACCATACCGAGGTCTACTACAAGCTGGATCAGTCCCTGCCCCAGGAGATGCCCTCCATCGTTTCCACCAACAAGCTGAAGGATGAATTCAACATGGCCTCCTCCCACTTCATCGTCATGCGGGACGATCTGAGCCACAGCGACATGAAGAAGATGGAGCAGCAGCTGGAGGATCTGCCCGGCATTACCAGCGTAGTGGCCTATGACAAGCTTCTGCCCGACGCCATCCCGGACTTTTTCATCCCGGACGAGCTCAAGGACATCTGCAAACAGGACGGCTACCAGATGATGATGGTGAACTCCTCCTACGCCACCGCCTCCGACGCGGCGGCCGGCCAGCTGGACGCCATGAACGCCATCGTCAAGTCCTATGACCCCAACGCCTGCATCACCGGCGAGGCGGCTATGACCAACGACCTGATCACCACCGCCGACAAGGACTTCACCGTTACCAGTTACTTATCCATCATCGCCATCCTCATTCTGGTGGCCCTCACCTTCCGGTCCATCGGCATCCCCATCCTGCTGGTGGCCACCATTGAGCTGGCCATCTTCATCAATCAGGGCATCCCTTACTTTACCGGGACCTCCATCGCCTTTGTTGCCCCCACGGTCATCGGATGCGTACAGCTGGGCGCCACCGTGGACTACGCCATTCTGATGACCACCCGGTTCCAGGAGGAGCTCCAAAAGGGCCATGGCCGTCTGGAGGCCATCCAGATTGCCGCCACCTCGGCGGACACCTCTATCCTGACCAGCGCCCTGGTGTTCTTCTGCGCCACCCTGGGAGTGGCAGCCATCTCCACCATGGACATCGTCAGTGATATCTGCCTCATGCTCTCCCGGGGCGCCATCATCTCGGCACTGGTGAGCATCTTTATTCTCCCCTCGGTTCTGGCGGTCTTTGAACCGGTCATCGCCAAAACCACGCTTCACTGGCGCACCCCCAGGCCCGTGCGGGAATCCAAGGCCGTCAAGGCTCTCCAGGCCCGCCGGGCGGAGCGGGCGGCCTCCCTGCCCGGCTCCACTCCCACCCAGAATCCCGAAACCGCCTCGGAGGACGGGGCCCCTCAGGCCTCCTCCGCCGGCAAACACTGAAAGGAGCCCACCTGTGATGAAACAGATTCGGAAACGTATTGGGGCGCTGGCCCTGGCGGGGGCCATGTCCGCCGCTCTTCTCACCCCCGCCGCCTCTGCCGCCCAGCTGGATGCCTCCTACGACGAGTCCTACTACGCCACCCTGGACTACTACGGAGGACTGATGGACTCCAGCGTGGTGAAGAGCTACCGCACCAACGGCCAGAGCGTCATCACCGACCACGGCAGCTATACCGGGGTGACAAATCTGACCAACGACCTTCTTCCCACCGTGGAAAACGATACCGTCACCTTCCGGCTGGGGGAGGACGCCCCGGACAAGTTCTACTTTGAGGGCAAGACGGAGCAGCCTTTCCGGGACCTGCCCTGGACCATCTCCGTATCGTATCAGCTCAACGGCGTCCCCGTCCTGGCGGAGGATCTGGCCGGCGAGAAAGGACTGGTGGAGATCGATCTGGATGTGCTGCCCAACCCGGACGCCTCGGAGTACAGCCGCAACAATCTGGTGCTCACCGCGGCCGCCGCTTTCAATGACGATGACATTCTCTCCCTGGAGGCCCCCGGCGCGGAGGTCCAGCTCATCGGCAACCTGCGCTGCGCCCTCTTCATGGTCCTGCCCGGGGAAGAGCAGCACTTTGCCATCCGGGTGGGTTCCGACGCCTTTTCATTCTCCGGACTGATCCTGCTGGCGGTGCCCGCCACTCTTCAGCAGCTGGACCAGATAGCCGATCTCCGGGAGGCCAAGGGGAAAGTGGAGGATTCCTACACCGCCATCAACGACTCTCTGGACATCATTCTGAACACCCTGGACGGCATGTCCGGCAGCCTGAACGCCACCGCCAACGGACTGGACCAGCTCAACTCCGCCCGGGGCACCGTGTCCGCCGGCAAGGGAGAAGTCTATGGAAAGACAGACCTGGCGCTCTCCGACGCGGACACTCTGGCGGGTTCTCTCGGCAATATGGATCAATATCTGGCCACCGCCTCTCAGGCTGTCACCGACGCCACCGGAGTCCTCAATCAGCTCAATGCCTCCGTTCAGTCCATGAAGCCTGAGCTGGAGAACACCCGGACCGCCATTGCCGCCATTCAGAAGGACACCGCCGCCCTGAGCCAGCTGCTCACTGACGTGGAGCGCTATAACAAGAAGGCCACTGCCGTCTCCTCCAGTCTGGCCAATGAGCTGGAGGACCTGAATACCAGTCTGAGCAGTCTGGAGCTGAGTCTGGATCAGCTGGAGGGCGCGCTGAACAACACCAAGGGCATCAGCAGGCTCAACAAACTGGAGCTGATCTCTGTGGCAGGGATGACCTCAAAGGCGGAAGTGCTGGCCAAGTGGTCAGAAGTAAAGGCCGCCCACGCGCAGTACCAGGCGGCACTGGATGCGGGGCTGCTCCCGGAGGGAACCTCGTTCCGGGACGGCGTGATCCTGAGCGCATACCAGCAGTATTTGGCCGCCGCGGGAAAATCGCCGGACGAAGTTCCGCTGGACGCCTTTCTGGCGACCGAGCAGGGACAGCAGGCTGCTCAGAAGGCCCAGGACGCGGAGACATTCTACAATACCGTTCAGGACATGGGCGGGGAATCGGAGCTGGTCAAACAGCTGGACAGGATGGACGAGATCAATGGCATGATCCCCTCCATCAACTCCAATGTGATTCCAGCCGTCAACGGGAAGATCACAGAGATCAACAATCTGATCACCGGTCTCACCAAGCCCACCGCCAATGTGGTGGGGGAGCTCTCCGACCTGTGCGGTGAGGCGGGAGATACGGGCATCTCCGGCGATCTCTCCTCTCTGGCCGGTCTGTGCCGGGATCTGCTCAAGACCATGAAGAAATACGAGGGCACCGGGGCCTCCGCCCTGAAAGATCTGGATGAAGCGGGGTCCATTGTCAGCCGGATCACTCAGACCGCCGGCGCCGCCCTGGACCAGCTCGGCAGCCTCACCGACATCCTCAACGCGTATGAGCCCTCCGTTCAGAGCGCCCTCACCGATGCCCAGACCCTCTCCGCCTCCGCCCAGGCCACCCTCCGCGACACGGTCTCGGCCCTCTCCTCCGCCGAGGGACTGCTGAAGTCCGCCGGGCCGGACCTGGACGCGGGCACCCGGCAGACTCTCTCCGGCCTGTCCTCCGCTCTGCGCAGGTCCACTTCCGGACTGAGCCAGACCGGCACCATCCGCTCTGCCAAGGACACCGTCAACGACCTCATCGAAGATGAGTGGGACAGCCACACCGGCGGGGAAAACAATCTGCTCCTCATGGACGCGGGGGCGGTGCCGGAGTCCATGACCTCCTCCCTCAACGCCGCGCCCGGAAATGTGCAGTACATCATGCGCACGCAGGAGATCCGGGCGGAGGAGGATTCCTCCGACGACCCGATTTCCCAGAAGCAGACGGATACCCGCAGCGTGTGGCAGCGGATCACAGATATGTTCAAGGATCTCTGGAACAGCTTCATCGGGCTGTTTAAAAAGGACTGACCAGTCACCAGCGCCCCCGGCAGATCTGCCGGGGGCGCTTTTTGCTCCCTTCCTCTTGATTTTAAGGCCCGGCCTTACACCTGCGCCCTTGTTTTTCCCGTTTGAATCTGATATAATGAAGAATCCTTAAACTGTCTAATTTTGTCCCGGAGGAGGTGCCTGTCTTGCACAAAAAGGGGCTGTCCCACCTATTGGAACCCAGCTTCCGCCTCTACTTCATTTTCCTGGCCGCCTTTGCC
>JAQXNP010000017.1 GCA_029098065.1 Clostridiales bacterium
GGAGGCCACCGTCACTACCCGCCCGGCTTCCGTGCAGATGGACAGGCGGACTGCGGCCTGATAGCGCTGGGCCATCTCGGTGATGTGGCGGGCGCTGCGCTGGACAATGGGCAGCCGGGAGGGGTAGAGGGAACTCATCTCATAGAGCTTGCTGGAGATGGACAGCCGCCCGTCCTCCTCGCGAAGGACATACCCCCCGGCAATCAGCGTGTTGATGAGGGCGTATAGCGTGGTGCGCTGAATACCCGTGGCGGCGCTGATCTCAATGACGCTCAGAGGAAAGCTGGACCGGGCCAGGACCTCCAGAATGGTCAGGGCCCGTTCCACTGACTGGATGGTCAGCGGCCTGCGCTTTTGCTCATTCATCTCACGTCCTCCTTTGGAAGGGCACTTTACTCTTTTTTATGATTATACGGGACGAAGAGAAAAGAAGCAAGATAAATGTTGAAGGGATAAACAGAGAGACAGGGCCCTCCCACAATGGAAGGGCCCTGTTCCGTACAATTTTTGAAACGGAAAATCTGCTTACGCGTAGAACGTGTGCGCGCCGATGGTGGCCACATAGGGCCGGTTCCGGGCGGCCCAGCTGTTGGGGCTGACCCGGGCGTTGATAAAGTACAGAGCGCTGCCCGCCGTATTGGTGCCTTCCAGGCACAGCTTGGCGGCGGCAATGCTTTCCGTGCTGGGCGTCCGGTTAATCGTGCCGCTGGAGGCGGGGGTGAACTGCCCGCGCTGGAAGATCACGTCGTAGACCGTATTGGGGAACCGGGAACTGGCGACCCGGTTGAGGACCACATTGCCCACGGCGATCTTGCCGGCCAGAGACTGGTTGCCGCTTTCCGCGTGAATGATGCGGGAGAGCCAGTAGAGGTCATTCGCATCGTAGAACAGGTCGCCGGAAGTGATGGGGCCGGAGCCGGCGGTAATGACAACATCACAACCGACCGGATCCCAGGCCATATTGGCTCCCAAAGCCGTGGCCAGAATGCGGGCGGGAACCAGAGGAACGGAACCGAACATCTGCACTCCCTGAGGAATGTAAAGACAGCGGCCGTTGACCTCCAGATAATTGCGGCCGGGCTTGATGGTGAGGGTCAGTCCGGAGGCGGTGACGACCGACTGACCGTCCTGCCACACGGCAGTGGCGTCAGGGTAGAGCGCCTGCACAATGGGCCAATAAGAGACATAGGCGATTCCGCCGATGAGCTGGCTGGGCGTGGGAGTATCGATGACAGACGCGTTGACGATCACATCGATACTGTCGCTCTCTACGGCGGTGGCGGCAGTGCTCAATCCGAGGACCAGGCACAGGCTCAGAGCCAGAGTGAGAAGCTGCTTTTTCATCGGGATTCCCTCCTGAAAACAAATTTAGTGTTTCCGTTTCTTCACCAAATTGTAACCATATTGTAACCGATTCAGAACCAAAAATCAAGAAAAAATTTTGACGAATGGGGTAAAAACCTAAAAAACGGGCAATTCGAAACGAAAAAATTCAATAGAAAAGTTACAAAAGGTATCGGTGGAATCCGTTGCGGCCCAATGGATAGAGCGCATGGGCAAAAATGGAAAACGTCTGATGCTTCACTCTGCGAAGAAAAATGAAAAAAACTGCCCCGGAACAGGTTCCGAAGCAGCTTTCTCAACGAAAAACTGGGGATTTACTCGTAAAACCAGTGGGCGCCGATGGTGGTCACATAGGAGCGGTTGTTCATTGTCCAGTGGTTGCTGGTGAGGGCGGGGGCCAAGAAGTAAAAGCTGTTTCCCGCGGTGTTGGCGCCGGCCAGACACAGCCGGGCGGCCAGGACACTCTCTTCGGTGGGATCATGATAGATGGTGCCGTTGCGGACGGGCTCAAACTGGCCGCCCCATCGGTCATCAAAGATGACTCCATAGATCGAGTTCGGGAAGTCGGCGCTTTTTACACGGTTGAGGACGACGTTTCCCACGGCGATTTTTCCGGCCAGGGGCTCGCCCTGACTCTCAGCGGAGATGATGCGGGAGAGCCAGTACAGATCGCCGCTGATCCCGGTGGAGAGACGCACGGCGCCTGTGGCGGCCTCCCAGTCGGTGCTGGCCCCCAGGGCGGCGGCCAGGGGACGGATGGGAACCAGCGTGCGGTCGTCCTCCAGCCTGACGCCGGAGCACAGATTTACTTTGAGGCCATTGCAGGTGAGATAATTCTGGCCGGGCCGGGCGGTCAGCGTGAGACCGTCGGCGGTAATCACGGCCTGGCCGTCCGTCCAGTCCACCTGGGCGTCGGGCCGCAGGGCCTGGGTCACCGCCCGGAGCGGGACATAAGTGGTGTCGTTATACAGCGGGGTTTTTCCCACATGGAGAAGGGTGCCGTCCAGGGTCAGTTCGGCGGCTCCGGCGGCAGGGGAGAGCAGGAGCATTCCCAAAGTCAGGGCGGCAAGCTGTCGTTTCATGGCAGAAGTTCCTCCTTGTTACATTTTGTAACCGAATTGTAACTGATTGCAGGAACTGTTTCAAGCAGCAAGTTTTTCCAAAACACGATCCGGAGCGTGGGCAGAAAAGGGGTTCCCCGAAAGGCCGAAGGCCTTTTGGGGGGAAGAGCGGCGGAGGGAACGAGGGCACGCGCTTGGGCGTGCCGGAGCGTGCTCCGACGATGTACCGCCGCCCCAGGGCGGCGGGGGGCTGAAGTCACATGATATGCTCCTGACAGAAGTCGCTGACCACCCGAAAACCCATCCGATCCCGGTCTGCCGTGGGGAACAGCGCGATCCCCGTACCGTCAAAGAGGGGACAAAGGCGGGCCTCGGGATCCAGCCGCAGACAGGGTGCCTGAGCTGTTTTCTCTCTCTCGGCCGTAAAGCCGCTCTCCATGGGATCACCCCCAAAGCTGAGTGTGCCCCAAACGGGGAAAAGAATGAGTGGAAGAAGTTAGAAAAAAGCCGCTGTCTGAGACAGCGGCTTTTCAGGTTTGTGTGTCAAATCACACGGCGCGGGTGACCTTACCCGAACGGAGGCATCTGGTGCAGACATACACGTGCTTGGGCGTACCGTCCACGATCGCCTTGACGCGCTTCACGTTGGGCTTCCAGGGGCGGTTGGAGCGGCGGTGAGAGTGGGAAACCTGGTTGCCGAACACAACGCCCTTATTGCAGAAATCACATTTGGCCATTCGCTGTTACCTCCTCGCTCGTTAAGATACGCTCAAAAAAGCATCGGCTATTATATTAGCAGAAGAGGACGAAAAAAGCAAGTGTTTTTTTCGGAAAGGTTCCCGGATGCACAGCGGCCGGGAAAGAAAACCGGTGGAAAGGGCCGGCGTCCCTGCCCACGGGCTGGGGAGACGGGGCTATTCGGCCGGGGAGGTCTCCTCCGGCCGCGTATCGTCCGGGCCGGATGCCCTGGAGGCCGACATCAGACGGGTCAGGGGAAAGGTGGGAAAGCCCTCCAGCGCCGGGGCGATGGATTCGACCGGGTAGAAGACCGCCGGACCCCCTTCGGTGAGGAAGAAGCGATCCGGAGAAAAGCGCAGGGCGGCCAGCCTGCTCCATTCCGTCCAGTAGAGACTCTCCCCCCTGTCCAGCTGTTCGCCGATCTGCCGCCGGACTTCATCCAGCACGGCCCGCTTCCAGCGGCGGCCGGGGGGAAGCAGCTCCCTGAGCGTCACGGGTACCCCCTCCGGCAGACGCCAGGTGTCCCCGCGGCGAAACCGGAGGGGGCGGCGCTGGCCGGTCTCTTCCCGGACATCCCAGAAGAGACTAAGCAGGCCGGACTCCAGCCGGGTCACCTTGAAATCGATCCCGGCCTCCCACGGGGCGGTGTCCGGTCCGGCGGCGGCTCTGGCCCGGTCCAGGACCGGACCCTCCCACCGTTTCCGCCAGCGGGTGAAGAGCGCTTCATAATAGCGGTTG
>JAQXNP010000018.1 GCA_029098065.1 Clostridiales bacterium
GGAACACCAAGAAGGGCCGGTTTGAGATGTCCAGAATGGTTCGGCACAGGGCCTCATCCATCGGCACGCAGGCGGCACCGAAGCGGGCAATGCCCCGCTTGTCTCCCAGGGCCTCCCGGAGGGCCTGGCCCAGACAGATTCCCACATCCTCCACCGTGTGGTGGCCGTCCACATTCAGATCCCCCTCCGCCTTCAGAGTCAGCCCGAATCCGGCGTAAAAGGCAAACGCGGTGAGCATGTGGTCAAAAAAGCCGATACCGGTGTCCACCCGGACCTCTCCTCCATCCAGATTCAGCGTCAGCGTGATCCGGGTTTCCTTGGTTTCCCGGGTAATGGTGTGCGTCCTCATAAGCGCGGCCTCCTTTACTCAAAGCGAACCTTGATAGAATTGGCGTGAGCGGTGAGCTTCTCGCTCTCCGCCAGAGTGATAATCTCGTCCTTTACCGGCTCCAGCGCCGCCTGGCCGTACTCGATGATGCTCATGGTTTTGATAAAGCTGGTCACCGACAGGGGCGAGAAGAACCGGGCCGTGCCCGAGGTGGGCAGAACGTGATTGGGTCCTGCCAGATAGTCCCCCAGAGGCTCGGGCGACCAGCTGCCCAGGAACACCGCCCCGGCGTTTTTGATATCAGGCAGGACGAACTGCGGATCTTTCACCACCAGCTCCAGGTGCTCCGGAGCAATCTCATTGGCAAGGGAAACCGCTTCCCACAGTTCCCGGCACACAATGGCGCACCCGAAGTCCCGGACAGAGGCCTCCATGATCTCGGAACGTTCCAGATAACCGGTCTGACGGATCATCTCAGCGTCCACTGCCTGAGCCAGCGCCTGACTGGTGGTGAGCAGAACGGCGGAGGCCAGCTTGTCATGCTCCGCCTGACTCAGCAGGTCGGCGGCCACGAATTTGGGATTGGCAGTCTCATCCGCCACCACCAGGACTTCAGAAGGGCCCGCCACCATGTCGATATCCAGACTGCCGTAGGCCAGACGTTTGGCGGCAGCTACGTAGGCGTTGCCCGGTCCCACCAGCTTGTCCACTTTGGGGATAAAGCCCGCCCCATAGGTGAGAGCGGCCACCGCCTGGGCGCCTCCCACCGCGATGACCCGGTCCACTCCGGCGATCTTGGCGGCGGCCAGCACCGCATCGTTCAGGTTATCGGTGGGAGGGGTGACCATGATAATCTCCTCCACGCCGGCCACTTTGGCTGGGATGGCGTTCATCAGCACTGAGGAGGGATAGGCTGCGGTTCCTCCGGGCACATAGATGCCCACCCGGGTCAGGCCCCGAACGATCCGCCCTACTTTCCCGCCGTCAGGAGAGGTCCAGACCTCCGACTTCGGCAGCAGTTTTTCATTGTAGGCGCGGATGTTGGCGGCAGCGTGCTCCAGGGCGGAAATGAGTTCCTTGGGGCATCGGTCGTAAGCCTTATCCAACGTTTCCCGGGAAATTTCAAAGGGATCTCTGTGGTCAAACTGCCGGGTGTACCGCTCCACAGCCGGGAAGCCTTCTTCCTTTACGCTCTGCATAATGGCCCGGACTGCGGTTTCAATGGTCTGGTTGGCGCTGGCCGCCCGCTCCCGCATGGCGGCGATGACGGCCTGCTCACGTCTGCCGTCGGCGATTACGATGTTCAGCATAGTTTATTTCTCCAATCCTGACTGGCACTTGCCGATGAAATCCAGAATCGCCGCCTTTTTCAACTTCATGGCGGCTGTGTTGACAATAAGCCGGGCAGATACGGGGGCCACATCCTCGATGGGCACCAGGCCGTTCTCCCGCAGGGTTGCGCCCGTTTCCACGATATCCACAATGGCGTCGGCAAGGCCCAGGATGGGTGCCAGCTCCACCGAGCCCTCGATCTTGATGATCTCCACGTCCATGCCCTTTCCCTCAAAGAACTTTCGGGCCACATTGGGGTATTTGGTTGCAATCCGGCGGGTCTTATAGGTGCCGTAGAAATCGGTCCCCTCCTTCACCGCCAGGGCAAAGCGGCACTTTCCGAAGCCCAGATCCAGCACCTCATAAAAAGGGCTGGAGCCGTGCTCCAGAATGGTGTCCTTCCCCACAACGCCCAGGTCACAGACCCCGTGCTCCACATAAGTGATGACATCCGGGGCCTTGGCCAGCACCGCGTCCAGAGGGTAATTGGGCAATGTATGGATTAAACGGCGGCCGGGGTCTTTCACGGGTGAACAGTCCAGCCCCGCCTTTTCCAGCAGAGCTACTGTCTTGTCCTGAAGCCGACCTTTGGTCAGAGCTACCCGGAGATTGGTCTCGGAGGTCTGTACAGGTATTTCATTCGCCACCAAATCCACGTACACGGCAAAGCCAACGGCGGGTGCCGGACGGCCAAACGCCCCCAGCAGATTGTCATAGCGGCCTCCGGAGAGGACCGAAGCTCCCGCTCCCTTCGCATAACCCCGGAAGATCAGACCGGTATAGTAGTCGATCTGATGGACCAGCCCCAGGTCAAATCGGATAAATTCGCCGCAGCCCGCCTCGTCCAACGCTTTTTTCAACTGCCGAAGGTAAGTCAACTCGGGCCGGTTCCCCACCAGGGCCTCCGCCTCCTCAAGAACCTCCTCGCCGCCGAAAAGCTGGGACAGACGGGACAGAAGCGCATAGGCCGGCTTGTCCCGATAGGGGGTCAGGAAATCACTCAAAGCGGCAAAATGCTTGCCCTCAATGAGTTTGCGCATCTCCTCCACCTGGTCTGCAGGCATCTCCATCTGATTCGCCAGCGTGCGGAAAAGCCCGGCATGTCCCAATTCAATATGGAATCCCTGCGGGCAGACTGCCTTCAGCGCTTCTACCGCCAGAGAAACCGCCTCAACATCCGCATCCAGCCCTCCCGCTCCCAGGAGTTCGATCCCACATTGAGGGATCTCACTGCTGCCCCCCCGGTGGGCGGCACCGGAACGGAATACTGTCTCATTATAATAGAGGCGCTGGGGAAACGGCTGAGATCTGAGCTTTGTGGCCGCCACCCGGGCAATGGGTGTGGTGCAGTCCGGCCGCATGACCATCAGTTTTCCCGAACGGTCTACAATCTTCAGCATGGCCTCCTGGGGAATCGGGTTTCCAGACTGAAGAAACAGGTCGTAGAATTCCACCTCCGGAGTGCTGATCTCCTCATACCCGCTGGACCGGAAAAGCTCGGTAAGCTCCCGCTGGGCAGTTCGGACTTCCCTGCACTCGGTAAATAGCCGATCCCTGGTTCCCTCCGGCGTGGCAATGATATTCATGTGGCGTCCTCCTCACTTTTGCACTTTACCACGCTAATATACTACATTATCAGAGATCTGTCAATGGGAAAAGAGACGGGAGAAAACTCTCCCGTCTCCTCTGTCCGGTCCCTGAATCACATATTACCGTCGTTATCCGCGAAAAACTTATCGTGAATCACCTGGACCGCCCGGTCGGCGTCAGACAGGTCCACCAGCACGGAAACCTTGATTTCGCTGGTAGAGATCATATGAATGTTGATCCCCGCATTGAAAAGCGCTTCAAACATACTGGCGGCCACGCCTGGATTATTGATCATACCGGCCCCCACGATGGACACTTTGGCAATGTTGTCATTGACATCGATATGGTCAAAGCCGATGTACTCCCGATTCTCCTCCAGAAGCCTGGTTGCCTCCTCCGTATCGCTCTTGGACACGGTAAAGCTGATGTCCTTCTTATCCCCGCGGCCGATGGACTGAAGGATAATGTCCACGTTGATCTTACGCTTGGCCAGAAGAGAAAAAATCCGGAAAGCAATGCCCGGCTCGTCGTTCAGGCCAACCAGGGCCAGGCGGGCAATATTCTTATCTTTTGCGATTCCGCTGACATGAGATTTTTCCATGGTTTTGACGACCTCCTTGACTTTGGTACCCGGTCTGCCGGAGAAACTGGATAGGACCTCCAGATTGACATTATAGCGTTTTGCCATTTCCACTGAGCGGTTATGGAGCACCTGGGCTCCAAGAGTTGCCAGCTCCAACATCTCATCGAAGGTGATCTCCTCCAGCTTGTGGGCATCCTTGACGATGCGGGGATCGGCGGTGAACACGCCGTCCACATCCGTGTAGATCTGGCACAGGTCCGCATGGAGAGCAGCGGCCAGCGCCACTGCCGAAGTGTCGGAACCGCCCCGGCCCAACGTGGTGATATCCCCGTACTTGTTGATCCCCTGGAAGCCCGTGACAATGACGATGCACCGCTTGTCCAGTTCAGCCAGGATTCGCTCGGTGACCACCCGCTTGATACGGGCGTTGCCATAGGCGGTGTTGGACTGCACCCCAGCCTGCCAGCCGGTGAGAGAGACCACCGGACAGCCCAGCACCTCAATCGCCATGGCACACAGGGCGCAGGAAATCTGCTCGCCAGTGGACAAAAGCATATCCATCTCACGCTTGGAGGCGTGTGGATTGATCTCTTTCGCCTTCTCGATGAGATCATCCGTAGTGTCACCCTGAGCGGAGAGAACCGCCACCACATCATGTCCCCGTTTATATGTCTCAGTGATAATGCGGGCTACGTTGCGGATGCGGTCCGCGTCCGCGACAGAGCTTCCGCCGAATTTTTGCACAATGAGTCCCATAAAACGATATACCCCCTTGGTAAGTCGTAGTACATTTTATGCCGGGATCGCTCTCTTCGTCCGAGAGACGGTCACAGAACCCGGAACACCGATTTCGGCTTTAGGCTCCGGAGGGCCTGCTCCAGCCGTTCCCGGGTCATGGGCTGGGTGAGAAAGGCAGTCTCTCCCGCCGGCGCTCCGGCTCTGGCCAAAAAAGACGGGGCGGCAAAGGCGGTCCGGATTGCTTCCGCCGACGCCTCCGCCCGAACGTACCAGGCACTCTTCAGTCTGTCAGGAGGCACGGTGACGTCTTCCCCGCCGGGACCCCAGTCCAGATACTTGGGCCGCCCCTTGGTCCGGGCCGCCTCCATCACATCCGCCACCACGGCGGAAGCGGTGGGCAGTTTGCCGGCCCCCCGGCCATAGAACATGACGTCTCCCGTGGCGTTTCCCTTCACCGTAATGGCATTGAATACATCTTCCACGCCGGCCAGAGGATCCTCGCCGTCCACCAGATGAGGCGCGACAAACGTAATGAGACTGCCGTCCTTTTGCCTGATGGCCCGCCCCAGCAGCTTGATCTTTCTCCCGCAAGAATCGGCATAGGCTACATCGGCCAGCGTGACACCAGTGATACCCTCAGTGGGCACCTGAGATGGATAAATGTGGCGTCCAAAGGCCAGAGAGGCCAGGATGCAGATCTTCCGGCAGGCGTCGTGGCCCTCGATATCCGCGGTGGGGTCGGCCTCGGCATAGCCGTTGGCCTGAGCTTCCTTCAGAGCCTCCTGAAAGGACAGCCCGGAGCGGATCATCCGGGTCAGGATATAGTTGGTGGTGCCGTTCAGGATACCGCAGATCGCCTCGATCTCATTGGCGGCCAGGCACTGTTTCAGCGGGCGGATAATGGGAATGCCGCCCCCTACGCTGGCCTCATAGAGATAGCTGACCTCATTTGCCCGGGCCAGCTCCATAAGCTGGAAACCATGCTCTGCCACCAGTTCCTTATTGGAAGTCACCACACTCTTGCCCGCCCTGAGGGCGCGTTCTGTGAACTCCCTGGCAATCTTGGCGCCGCCGATGGTTTCCACTACAATGTCCACCTCCGGATCGGCCTCAATCATGCCAAAGTCGTGGATGATCTTGTCCGCAAAAGGGCTGTCTGGAAAATCCCGCACATCCAGGATATATTTGAGCTCTACAGGTGCGTGGACCTTCTCGCTAATGTGGGGGCCGTTGGCCTGTAAAACCTCGGCTACGCCGGAGCCCACAGTGCCGAAGCCCAGAATTGCTACTTTCGCCATTGAACTCTCTCCTTTTCCGGGCCCAGGGCCCAACGGTTATCAAATTGGACGGGGCTTTTATCCCGCCAGCACCTCACAGCGCACCACATCGGGCTGTCGCTCGATCTGCTCCAGAAGCTCTTCCATTGTCATGGACAGCCCGGAGGTCTCCGCTCCCACACTGACCACGGCACTGCCGCCGGCCGGAATTCCTTGGTTGATGGTCAGGATATTCACCCCGCTGCGGCCAAAGATATTCAGAACCGCTGAGAGCACCCCCGGCTCATTCTTAACCAGAATCTGAAAGGTGACAATGCGGCCGTTCAGCATATCATTGAAGGGACGCAGGGCGTTTTTGTACTTGTAGAACGCACTGCGGCTGATTCCTACCGCCCGGGCAGCCTCATTCACTGTGGCTGCCTCACCAGTTTCCAGCAGCCGCTTGGCCTCTGCCACTCTCAAAAAAATATCAGGCAAAGCCTGTGAGTCCACAATAAAATATTGCGGCAGTTGTCCCATCTTATGCGCCCCTCCTCTTTATTGTCCGCATACGGGAGTCATTTGTTTTTGAATAGTGATATATTTTAGCACAGCCTAAAATTCTGTGCAACCAGCTCCATTCAAAAAAGGTGCCCAACTTCCCTCCGGTTCTTCGACGGCTTTTTGCCAGAAATCACGAAAGAGCACGCTGAAGCGTGCTCTTTCGAAGAATATTAGGTCAGGCTTCGGGAGGAAGGACCACATCCCCATCCGAGCCCTGTGCGGGTGTGGCAGCAGGTTCAGGGGTATGAACCGGCGTCTGGCTCGGACTGGGGTGGCTGCTCTCCTCCGATGTCGAACCATGGCCGCCAGAGGGAGCCGGCGTAACGGCTGTTCCCGGTTCTTCGCTCTCTTCAGCGGGGGGCAGAGACGGTGTGTCTCCGCTGTTGGGATAGGTGCTTGGATCGTCGGGATCAAAATTGGGGTCTTCCTCAGCGGTGGGCCAGGTGGAAGGATCCGTGATGTCAAAACGCGATGGATCATAGGGTTCATTTACACCATTTTTCGTGTGGACCGTGCATGCTCCGGCGCTCTGCATGGAACTGAGCACATAACCATCGTCCTCCGGTCTGACTCCGCCCAGATAGTCGCGATTCAGATCCAGTGCCGCCACGCTGATCTTCCCGAGGGTCTCCACTCCATCCTCGCCCACGGTCACTGCGGGGCAGAATTCCCCCGCCAGATGATAGCGGCCAGTTGGTTCCCCTGCAGCATTCAGAATCGGATCCGCAGTGCAGATTTCCACCATGGTGTGCACCTCACAGTATTCGGTGGGCACATCCTCCGCGAACAGATAACCATAGGCCACCCGGCTGCCGCGGAGATCACTCTCGCACTCGTCCGTTGCCAATTTGCCGCTGTCCATGCAATAGGCCACCTGTACCAGATTCCCGTTTGGCTTATTGAAGTCCTTGTATTCCAAATCCTCGTGGACCTGGCTCATAACCTTCTTCCAGAGGACGGCAGCCGGGTTCGTACTGGCCTTGATCCGCTCGGGCGTCTTATAACCAGTCCAAACCGCGGCGGTATAATAGGGCGTATAGCCCACAAACCAGCGGTCATTGTTGGAATCAGTGGAGCCGGTCTTGCCCGCGATCTCCATGCCAGAGAAATTGGCGGCGGTACCGCTGCCGGAAGTCACCACGTTCTTCAGCATCTGATTGATATAATAGGTTGTTTTTTCCTTCAGGACCGGCTCGCCGGTATTGTCCTGGCTGAGCAGCTCTTTTCCGTTGGAATCCACAACCCTGGAGTAGGTCCTGGGCTTAATATAGATACCGCCCCGCGGAAAAACAGAATAGGCCCCTGCCATATCCATCGTGGAAACGCCGTCCGTCAAGCCGCCAAGGGCCATCTGTGAATAACCAATGTCAGAGTAATTTTTGCCATTGATCTCCCGATTAACCACAAGGTGATTCGGATCTACTCCGAATTTTTCTGTGAGGTACTCATAGGCTACCTGGGGCGTGACCTGTTCCAATACACGCACTGCCACTGTGTTGGTAGAATTCGTCACAGCGTTTTGTATCGTCATCTGACCAGTATAGCGGTGGTTGACGTTAGAGGGCCAGACCGACCCATTTACCTCCATAAAGGGGCTGTCTTCAAAAACAGAATAGGGGGTGATCAGTCCCATCTCCAGGGCCGGCGCATAGACTGTCAGGGGTTTAATAGAAGAGCCCGGCTGACGTAGGGTACGGGAAGCCTGGTTCCAGCCCCGGGTATCGGCTGCAGTCTTCTCTCCCATCTTGCCGGAGAGTCCCACTACATTGCCCTGCGAATCCACGATAACAATCGCCGATTGAAGCTGCTGCCCGGAGGCGGAGACGTAGGGCAGATTATCCAGATCAGAGTAGACCTCATCTACAATCTCCTGGATCTTCGGATCTACACAGGCGTATATTTCCAGTCCTCCGGAATAGACCAGGTCATGGGCTACCGTATCGGAATACTGGTAAGTCTCCTTCAGATCGGCAATCACATCGGTGATGACCTGTTCTGTATACCAGCTGTATATCGTACTGCTCTGACCTGTGTCTGAAGCGCTGTGGAAGTTGATAACCTCCGCTTTGGCCGCATCCCGTTCCTCTTCACTGATGTAACCGTCCCGGCACATGGCATCCAGCACTTTCCCTCTCCGATCCGCATTGTTTTCCGGATTCGTATAGGGATCATAGAGAGAGGGATTATTGGTGATGCTGATGAGACTGGCGCACTCAGCCAAATCCAGTTCGGATACGCTCTTACCAAAATACATATAAGAGGCGGTATATACTCCATAGCACTTGCGCCCGAAATATATGTAGTTAAGATACCATTCCAGTGTAGTCTCTTTGGAATATTTCTTATCAAATTCCAGGGCCCGGAAAATCTCCAGAATCTTCCGCTTGACCGTAACATCGTCATAGGTAGTCAGATTCTTGATGAGCTGCTGGGTAATCGTGGAACCTCCCTGAACCCGGCCGCCGGTAAAAACGGTGAACGCACTCTTGGCGGTGCGGAGCCAATCCACACCATGATGTTCATAAAACCGGCGGTCTTCAATGGAAACGGCCGCACGGATCAGGTCCTCCGGAATCTCCTCGTAAGAGACCCAAACCCGGTTCTGATCACCATGGAGTGTCTCATATTCCGACACCTCCCCCGTCTCCGAGTCGGTATAATAAATGGTGCTGGAGAGGTTCATGGGATAGTCAGCCACATCCAATTCCGCATTGGGCAGGATCACATTTTTGATGTAGATTGCCGCAAAGCAGGCCAGAAAGGCACAGGTAATAACCATCACCAGCAAAATGGTTCCAAGCACCTTGATACCCTTCTGGGCGACGGAGTTTTTCTTCCTGCGCCGGCGATGACTCCGGCTGCGCTCCGGCCGGTCAGGGACATGGGTGTTGTATTCTTCAGCCACGATAACACCTCCGTGGGATTTGTGGTTTCTGCGACAATGGATCCGCTTGGATATTCCATTTGGATTTTATCATTATATCACAGAATGCCGGTTTGTCCACCCCAATAATTTACAGTTATTGGATATTTATCCATATGGAATAGGATGGGTAAAATTTTCACAAAGGCGGCCTTGCTTTTTTCCGCAATGCGGGGTACAATAAGGGCACACAAGCGGGAAAGTGAGGCTTATGGCATGAGCGAAGAATTTGGTCCCGATTTTATCTCGGTCACCGATGAGGATGGAAACGAGTTTGAACTGGAACATGTAGATACCATTGAGTACAAGGGGCAAATTTACATGGCTTTCTTCCCCGCTGACACTGGTGAAACCACAGACGAACAAGAAGAAGAGGAAACCGGCCTCATTATCCTGAAAGTGATTGAGGAAAACGGTGAGGAACAACTCTCCACTCTGGACAGCGAGGAGGAACTGGAAGAGGTCTACGACCAGTTCATGGAAGATCTGTTTCAGGATGAGGACAACACCCCTTAATTGAAGCAAAACGGATTGTACCCTGCCTGGTGCGTGATGGACTTCATTTAAACCCACATTTTTAAAACGGGACGCTGGCTCGTACCGTGGTTCGCAGGCCTCCCGGACTCTGTCCGGAAGTTGGAAGCGATAAAACGGCACGGAGGCGACCCACCTGCCGGAGACGTGCAGGTTTTAAAGGGGTCCACACGGCTAAGGCGGGGTTTTTATTTTGGTTCAACTGCTTCTATGTGCTGCTTGGTGTAAAATTGTTGAAACAGGCAGCCGCCGTAGAACATCATATCGTATTGTTTTCAGGGAAGGAATGGTTTGGACCATGCCGTCCCTGTTTCGTTTAAATGACCCGCCATTCACCCCAACTCCGCTCAACAGGTCACGCAATTGTAAATTGAAAGAATTCCTATCTTATAGCGGCTCCCCGAAGAAGCTGTTTTTCTTCCGCTTTTGACTTGCAAGAATGGCCTGTTTCTTGTATAATAGGAAAATACGTTGGGCTTCCATCCTCGCGGGGACGCCCACTGGGGATGTTTCTCCCCCCCGCAGGTAATAAATGAGAGGACTGAACATTACAATGAGCGCATCCGATAAGAAAAAACAGCGGAAAGAGAATCTCGGCAGTGAACTGACTCAGCGTCAGCGCAAAGAACAGGCCGAGGCTCAGGCCGCCAAACGAAAGAAAACCATCTATATTGTAATTGGCGTCATCTGTGCGGTAGCTGCCGCCGCTCTGTTGATCTGGAACGCCTCCTTCTGGAAAACGGGAGCCGTGGCCGCCACGGTAGACGGCACCGAGTACAAGGCCTGTGACCTTCAGTACTATTACGCTCAGGCTCGAAATATGGAGTATTACTACGCCCAGTACGGCTGGAGTCAGTTCAACGCCAGCAAGAGCGATGGCGCGCAGTGGTATGACGAGGCTGAGGGCAAAACCTATGCCGACTATTTCCGGGAGTCCGCTCTGGAAAGTTTAAAGCAGACTGTTGCCGTCTGTAAGGCGGCTGAAGAGGCCGGATACACTCTGTCCAAAAACGGTCAGGAAACCATCGATAATAACCTTGCTCAGCTTGATAAAGCCTGTGTCCAGAACAACCTGACCCGGGGAGCCTACCTGGCTCAGGTTTACGGTTCCGGCGTCACTGAAAAGGTCTATCTCCGCAATCTTACCAACGACGTTCTGGCTTCCGAATATGAGCAGTACTATCAGGACAGCCTCACCTATGACGATGCCGCCCTGGAAGACTATTATAAGGAGAACACCGACTCTCTGGACAGCTTTGACTATCGGATCTTCACCGTGGACGGCACCGCCCCCGCTCCCATGGATGAAAACGGCAATCCCAAAACCGATGAAAACGGCAACCAGGTAGAGGCCACTGACGAGGAAAAGCAGGCCGCCATGGATGCCGCCAAGGAAAAGGCCGACGCCGCCGTGGCCGAAATCACTGCTTCTGACGACAAAGAGGCCGCCTTTATCGCCGCCGCGCCCAACTATGTGACTGAGGATGAAAAGAGTTCCTATTCTGATCCTGACTATTCTCTTCATACCGCTGTCCGGGGCAATATGCTGAGCAGCAGCACCAGCACCGATGCTGCCGACTGGTTGAAGGACTCCGCCCGGAAAGCGGGAGACGTAACCGCGATTGAGTCCACCAACGGCTATCAGGTGGTTCTCTTCCTGAACCGCTATCTGGTTCAGGATCCGACGGTAGATATCCGCCATATCCTCATCAAGGCCGAACTGGCGGATGAAGATGATCCCAATACGGAAGATGTTGATGAGAGCAAAGTCCCCACCCAGGAGGCGTTGGATGCTGCCAAGGCCAAAGCCGAGTCCATTCTGGAGGAATGGAAATCCGGTGACGCCACTGCGGAGAGCTTTGGCGCTTTGGCTGAGGAGTACTCTGAAGATCCCGGCTCCAACACCAAGGGCGGCGAATACACTTACGTTTATCAGGGGCAGATGTTTGATGACTTTGACCAGTGGATTTTCGACCCCTCCCGCAAGAGCGGTGACACCGGTCTGGTGGAAAACACCCAGGACGGCCAGCAGGGCTGGCACATCATCTATTTTGAAAATACTGACGGCCCGTACTGGAAATATCTTGCCATCACTGCCAAGCAGCAGGCTGACCGGAACGAGTGGCTCACTGCGCTCACCGATGCCGCTACCGCCGAAGCCGCTGACGGCATGAAGTATGTAGGTTCTGAGAATACCGCTCAGCCCACTGCTACTCCTACCCCTAACGCGAGTGCTGATCCGGAGGCATCTGAAAGCCCGGCGGAATAAGACCGAAAAGCTTTTAACAGGCGGCCGTCCATTGGGCGGCCGCCTGTCATTTTCCCGCGCAAATAGAAACGCCGGATAGAAACCATAAATCAGATCCCTCCAGCTCTGGAATAAAAGATCCCTCCATTGGAACACTGAGGTTCAGATGGAGGGATCTTCAATGTCCAAACAACGAAAATGGTTTTTTCCCGCCCTGGCGGGAGCTGCGGCAGGGCTGGTCAACGGCTTTTTTGGCGGAGGCGGCGGTATGGTTCTGGTTCCTCTTCTGGCAGAAAAATGCGGCTTGGAGCAGAGGAAAGCCTTCGCCACCTCTGTGGCTATTATTTTTCCACTGTGTGCCCTGTCCTCGGTCATCTACTGGTTCAGAGGCGGATTGGAATTGGCCGCTGCCCTCCCCTATCTGACCGGCGGTTTGGTGGGCGGATGGTTCGGCGGAAAAATGTTCCGGTCTCTCAACATAGACTGGCTTCGAAGGATTTTTGCCCTTTTGATCCTCTACGGCGGCGTCAAGTCGCTGTTCTTCTGATGGGCCCCTGGCTGGTGGCCGCCCTGGCCGGCGGCCTGACCGGAATTCTGTCCAGCTTCGGCATTGGCGGGGGCACTCTGCTGCTCATTTATATGACCGCCTTTACCGGGATGGAGCAGCATTTGGCCCAGGGAATCAATCTGCTCTATTTTCTCCCCGCAGCTGCCACCGCCCTGCCCTCCCATTTTAAAAATGGTTACGTGGATAAACAGACGGCGGTGCCCGCCATCTTATTCGGATTGGCAGGCACCGCCCTGGCCGCCTGGCTGGCCACTGCGTTGAATGTGACCCTGCTTCGGCGTTTCTTCGGCGCTTATCTGATTTATATCGGGATCCACGAACTTCTTCGGAAAACACCCGCCTCTTCCCAATGAGCGGGACCGCTCAACTTTGTTCCAATCGTTTCCGGGCCAGATATCCCTCCAGAATAAGGGAAGCCGCTACGGCGTCCACGTTCTTTTTATGCGCCTTCATCTTTCTGCCGTTCCCGTGAAGGATATCGTGAGCTTCGATGGTGGTCCTCCGTTCATCCCATAGATGAACGGTCAATCCGGAGGCCTCTTCCAGCAAACGGGCAAATTCCCGATAGAGGTCCGCCCGGGCTCCCTCCGTGCCGTCCATGTTCCGGGGAAAGCCCAGCACCAGTTCCTCCACTCCCCGTTCCTCTGCCAGGCGGGCGGCCTCTTCGGCCACCCGTTCGGCTTTCCGGCCCTGAATAACAGTGGTAAAACCCGCCATCATCCCGGTCGGGTCAGATACGGCAATGCCTGTTCGGGCATCGCCGTAATCGATCGCCATGATCCGCATCACAGCATCTCATCCAGCACTTCGGAATAAGCCCCGGCGGGCATGGCGCCTATCTTCCGCCCCACCTCTTTTCCATCCCGGAAGAAGATGACGGTGGGTACGCTCATAACGCCGTACCGCTGGGCCAGAGCCAGATTTTCATCCACATCCACCTTGCCGATGATCACATCCTTGCCCTCATAATCCTCAGCCAGCTCCTCCATGACGGGAGTAAGCATCTGGCAGGGACCGCACCAGGTAGCCCAAAAGTCCACCAGCATCGCCGCTCCAGAATTCAGGGCCTTGTCAAAACCGGTCTCGTTAAAATGAATCAGTGCCATAATCTTGATCTCCTTTGATTTAATTGACATATATCAGTTTCTTCTGGTACCATTCAGATATTCTGCCGGAAGCAGCGCCTTAAGAAGCGCCTCCACCTTAGGCTCCGCCAGTTCATAGTAGACTTCATTCCCGCTGCGCTCAGCCTTTACCACACCGGCAGCCTTCAGCTTGGCCAGGTGCTGGGAAATACAGGACTGTGACTGGCCCGTATGGACCGCCATACATCCCACGTTGCGGCAGCCGCAGCACAAAAGTCCACAGACGATTTCCAGCCGAACCGGATGGGCCAACGCCTTCAACAGTTCTGCCTCCGCCTGGAATTGCTCCTCCATTTCTTCACCTCCGTTATTTATATGTTTATTATATTTGAATATTCTAATTTTGTCAAGGCTTTTCTTCCTGCCGGATTTCTGTTATAATAAACGGGTTCATTCTGAAAAGCGAGGTGTCCTTTATGGGTAAGCCCCTGGTCTCGATCATTGTCCCCGTCTACAATGTTGCCCCTTACCTT